>NZ_JAVKPY010000036.1:0-1179 GCF_040981035.1 Kocuria sp. CPCC 205297
CGAAGTTGCGGAAGCCGCGGGCGACGCGACGCATGGTCTCGATGACGCCATTGACCGCTTCCGTGGGCCCGTTCGAGGCTCCTGCGGTATCGAAGTAGGCCAGGATCGCGGCCTTCCACCGGCGTAAGGTCCGTCCGAGCCGGGCGATCTCCGGAATGGGACAGGACGGGAAGGCACCGAGAATCTCGGCGACGAGCCGGCGCCCCTGCTCGGGGCGGGCGTGGTAGACCGCGCGCAGCTTCTGGTAGCAATGCCAGGCAAGGGTGACCTCGTGATGCGGGTCCCCGGCCTCGAGCTTCGCGTTGAGTCGGCGGACCTGCCTCTCGGTCAGGTGCTCGGCGCCGATCTGCAGGGTGCGGCGGATCCCGTACAACGGGTCCCCGGCTCTCCCGCGGTGGCCCAGAGTGTCCTGCTGCACGCGGCGGCGGACCTCATCGACGACCTGCCCGCCGAGCTTGACCACATGGAAAGCGTCGAGAACGGTGATCGCCTCCGGGAGCTCGTCGCGGATGGCATTGGCGTAACCGTGGAACGGATCCAGCGTCGCCGTGCGGATCCCGCTCGTGAACGCCGGCCCCTGCTCGATGAGCCAGTCGCCGTAGGCCGCCCCCGTGCGCCCGGGCACCAGATCCAGCAGTCGTGCCCGGGGCCGGCCGTCCTCGCCGCGGGAGTGGTCCACGATCCCGGTGACCAGCCCAGTGCCGGGTGGGCCCACGTGGCGCCAGACGTGCTCGTCCACGCCCAGGGCGTCCACCCCGGCCAGCCGATCCTCCGCGGCCAGCTGGGCCTCGATGACTGGAGTGATGGCGTCCCAGACGGTGTTCCAGGCGACCCCGAGCATCTCGGCCAGGGCCGAGACCGCGATGTCGTGGCAGCGCAGCTGCGTCACCGCCCAAGCAATCGCGCGGGTGGTGAGCTTGGCCCGCGGTGCCGCCAGCTCGTGGACCTCACTGAAGGTCGTCACCTCGCACGCCGTCTCATGGCAGCGGTAGCGGCGTTTGCGCCAGACCACCCGCACGGGCACCCCGGCGCAAGGCAGGTCGTGCAGCAGCACCGCCACCCGGCCATGGCCGACGGCGAGCACCCCGCAAGCCGGACAGCCCACCAGTGACGGCACGGTCTCGACCACCAGGGTGAACGAGGAGCGGTGCCGCTCGATCGTGAGCACGTGGACATCGG
>NZ_JAVKPY010000037.1:0-1136 GCF_040981035.1 Kocuria sp. CPCC 205297
GTACCTAGATTTTTGACAAAGTATTAGAGACACAGTAGATAGATAGCATAGAGGTGGGCGGCGCGGACGCCGCCCTGTACCAACTTATTCACTTTCCCTAACGCACTAAAGCCTTGCACTAGCGACTTCAAGAACTGTGGACTTAAGTTTTGGTGTTGCAGTTGAGCGGAGCTCAACACCCACCTTCGCAGCATAATACATTCCACCAGTGCGACAGGATTGACACCACATTACAATATAAACTATATTAAACCTTGTGATACAAGCCGGTATGCCGGGTTTGAGAACACGTATCGTGTGCACCAAGTAACTGACATATATACATGCACTGATACTTTTGGACTCGAACTTTGAAACATGAAACCATAACTTTTGAAACATGAAGTTTAAACTTTAAAGTTTGGAAGTTGGAACTATACGTAAAAAGATTTCGAGCCATGTTGCGTGTTAAAGTTAAGGGTCAGGGTTAGGGTTAGGGTTAGGGTTAGAGTACAAGTCAGTGTGGTGAGTCTCACGTAGTGGAGCTTAAGTGGTGTGGGGCTGAAAGTTGATGAGTATGATTGCGATTGTGGTCGTGGTCGTAGTTGTAGGTGAAGTTGGAACTTGTGGTTGATCATTCGAAAGCACAATACACATACTCTAAACTTGACATAAACACTAGCAACTCGCGGATGCGGCCAGCCGCCAAGAAGGTGCGAACATAACTCCAAGAGTTTGCAACAGCAGTTGTTAAGTGTTGTTCAGCAATACCAAGATATCCATTTCGTCACCACTCCTCATCCCCCAATTCCCATTTCTAAAACCTCAGTTTGTCACCTCAACATTTCATCGTTACAACAATACTTCGCCACTAGCACGCCAACACTGCACTCTACCAATGTAGACTTTTAAAATTATCGCGATAACATTTGTTTCATACAATTTGTTTTAAGAGGACTCTGTGGTGGAGTCGCCCATGTAAATGCTGGAAATCTGAACACCAAGAGTTCCAGGTTGAAGTTTTACGAATCCATACTTCACTAGGGTAAATGTTCTCACGTGTAATACAAGAGTGCAAGTACAAGTACAAGAAAGAAATATATCGTGTGTCAAAGTATCAGAAAACTGCGTGCGCGTAGCGCACGGTGTGCTAGGCG
>NZ_JAVKPY010000007.1:0-199239 GCF_040981035.1 Kocuria sp. CPCC 205297
CGGGCCCACGGAAGCGGTCAATGGCGTCATCGAGACCATGCGTCGCGTCGCCCGCGGCTTCCGCAACTTCGACAACTACCGGTTACGGGCTCTGCTCGCCGCAGGCGGTCATCGCCCCTGGCGGAGAACCGCTACCCACACTCAGCTGTGAAGGCCCCGAAAAGCCACTTCGGACGGACCGAAGTGGCTTCTCGATGCCTCGATTTCCATTAACGGCTTCGCGCTGCCTCAGCAGTTGAGGAGCGGCTCACCCTCCGCGGGTGCGGCGCGCTCAGCGCAGGATCGGCAGCTGCATGGGATAGCGGTACACCACGCCCCGGCCGGCCCTGACCGCGGCCATGATGTGGCACACGAGCAACAGGACCCAGTACGCGGCGATCAGCAGCAGCCCCAGGGGCGAGAGGATCACCGTGAACAGCAGGATCCAGCCCACCAGGTTGACGAGCCACATGGTCACGTTGAAGTTGAACGCGCCCGCGGCGGCCGACCGCAGGAACGGGCTCTTGTCCTTGTAGACGAACCACACGATGAGCGGGCCCAGGAAGCCGAGCCAGCCCACGGAGACGATCGCGGCGATCGGGCCCGCGAGGTGGGTCAGCACGGCCACGGTGCGCTCGTCATCACGGGGCCCGGAGGAACCCGCGCGGTAGCCGTTGGGACCCTGGGCGTGCGGGCCGCCCTGCGCGTACTGCTGGCCGCGGGGGTCGGGCCCGCCGGGGCCCGTGGGTCCCTGCGAGCGGTAGTCGGGACGCGGTTGCTGCGGTTCGTAGCTCATGTCATCTCCGTGGTGTCCGAGCCGGGAAGGCTCACTGGTCGTGTCCTGGCTCCAGCCTAGGAGGAGGCGCCGTTCGGCACGGAGGGGTTATCCGCAGTCTTGGAGAGGGGTTTCTCCCCGTCGGATGCCGCGGCACGGGCGCTGTGCTTGCCGCCGCCGGCAGAGCCGCGCAGACCCACCCACTTGTCGTAGCCCCAACCGCCCAGCACACCCACGAGCAGAGCGAGCGCGAGCATGACGAACAGTCCGATGACCCCTGTGGTGAGACCGGCCTCCGGGATCGCGTCGAAGAACAGCGCGGAGCGGATGGACGTGAAGATGTGATGCAAGGGCTCGATCGGGGCGATCGCACGGAAGAACCCCGGAACCGCCTCCAACGGGACCACGGCGCCCGCGGAGGGCAGGCCCATGAAGACGAGGTAGGCCAGGCACAACAACATGCCCACGCTACCGCCCACGGAGATCAGGGCCAGGGCGATGGCCGAGACCGTGGACATCGCGAGCCACCCGAGCAGGAACACGAGCAGCCCGTGGGGAACGGGCATGCCCACGGCGGAGGCCACCCACATCATGAGCGCGGACGCGGGCAGTGCCGCGACCACGAACGTCAGCCACTTCATGAGGAAGCCCACCGGGCGGGGCAGCACGGCGCGTTCGTAGTCCTTGAAGAACGGGCCCATCTCGAAGGGCGCCATGCCCATCCGCGCATCCATGAGCAGGTTCAGGGCAACGGACCCGGAGAACCCCACCACGAGCAGGAGGATGGAGTAGTAGAAGGCGCTCATCCCCAGCGCAGTACCCTCCTGGAGGTCGTTGTACGGCTTGGAGACCATGGACACCGGGTCGGCCAGGGTCTTCTTGGCCACGGAACTGACCGTGGGCGAGAGATTCTGGGCGATCTGCTCCGCGGAGCCCTCCTGGGCCTTCTGCACCTGCTGCGCGAACTGCTGGACCTCGGGACCGCCCTGCGCGGCTTGGCGCTGTAGCTGCTGGGATTGTTGCTGCTGGGACTGCTGCAGTTGCTGCAGCACCTGGTTGTATGCCTGTTCCTCGGCGGGAGCCACAGATTCCGAGAGCTGCTCGCCGAGCTTCTTGCTGGCCTCGCGCACGCCGGGCTCGACCGCCCCCGTGGCCAGTCGGGTGCCCAGGGAACCAGCCTGCGGGTCCGTGTAGACCGTGACCTCGGGGCGCGCGGCCTTATCCCGGGTGAGGGACCCCTCGATGAGACTCACGGTGTCCTCGGAGAAGGACTCGGGCACCACCACGGCGGCGTAGAGCTCACCGCGATCCAACTGTTCCCGTGCCTCGTCGATGCTGAGCTGCCGGAGGTCGATCTTGTCCTCCTCCGCGGCCTTGTCCGCGAACTTCTGGACGAGGTCCTTGCCCAGGTTCTCCTGGCTGGCCTTGCCGTCGGCCTGGGGCACCTCCGCGCCCTTGTCCTGGTTGACCACGGCAATGGGGAACTCCTTGAAGTGCTTGTCCGGGCTGGACAAGCCTCCCAGGTAGAGGGCGGTGCCGATCACGCCCACGGCGATGATCGCGAGCATGGGCAGCAGCCAGAACCCGGCCTGGCCGAAAGGCCGTCCGAGTCGGGCCCGGAGGGAGTGGGCGGGAGCGTGTTTGGGTGTCACAGGTTTCTCCTGGCGCGAGGAATGCACGACGTGTCTGGGGGTTCCTGATCACGATACACTGATGTATTGAGATGTGACGACGAGGCGATGGATACGTGAGCAACCAGACAGACGCACCCGCTGCACCCGCTGCGGACCTCTCGGAGGGCCCGCGGTCCGTCACGAATGACCCCGCCACACAGCAGGCCGCGCGGGACAGGCGTTCCCGCAGCGCCACGCGGCTCAAACTGATCCGCAGCGCCCCGGCCGTCTTCGCGCGGCAGGGGATCGACGGCGCCTCGGTGAGCGACCTGTGCGCGGCCGCCGGTTTCACGCGCGGTGCGTTCTACTCCAACTTCGAGTCCAAGCGGGAACTCGCGATCCTCGCGTTCGAGGACCTCGCCACCCAGCTCGTGGACACCCTCGGCACGGAGCTGGACCACTGGCTCGGCTCGGGACTGGACGTAGAGGACGTGGTCACCCGCATCATCGAGGGCGTCACGGACCAGGTGGCCAACGTGAACCAGCAGGCCCTGCGCGTGGAGCTGTCCCTCGCGGCGTTCCGCTTCCCCGAGGTGCGCCAGCAGATGGCACCCATCCGCGCGCGGGTCTTCCACGCCATCGAGCAGGCCCTCGTGCGGGTCGCGCAGACCCAGCGCCTGGAGTTCCTGGTCTCCCCCGGGGACGTGGCCCGCATGCTGCTCACCAGCTACTCGGGCCAGCTCGCGGACCACATGGCCATGGGCGGCTCCGGGCACGGCGCGCAGCAGGTGATCCCCACCATGTGGCTCGCGTTCACGCGCCCCACCTGATCCCCGACCCCCTGCTCCTCGGGGTGCTCGTCCTGTTGGTGGTATTCCGCAGTTCAGAGCAACTGGCGATCGTCTACGGATTGGCCGTGACGGGCACGTTCCTGCTGACCACCACGCCGTTCTTGGTCTACGCGCACCCCAACACGGTCTCCACTCCCCTCGCGCTGAGCGAGAACGCGCGGTTCAACCGGGTCATCCACGAAAAGGTGTTCATCGTGCGCACGGTTCCCGCCAACGTCCCGCACCTGGCACCTCAGGACGCAGTCACGGTGGATCGCACGGGTGCGGACTCCGATCACATCACCCAGTTGACCCTGCACTACGGGTTCCTGGGCGACCCGGACGTCCCCGCCGGCCCGCGGATCGCGCGTGACCAGGGGGTGGACACCGCCCCCGGAAGCCCCGCAGCCGCGGGACGACCGGCGGCGATCGAACGCGAGCCGGACGGACCGGTCACACCACGAACGGCAACACGAACAACATGGTGAGCGACCAGATCAGGTGGGTCACGATCCCGGGGACCAGGGAGCGCGTGCGCTCGCGCAGGTACCCCACGAACGCGCCGAGTGCGGCGGCAGCGAGCGCAAGCAGGGGGATGCCGGCCAGGGACGTGACCGCGGTATAGGCGATCGTGGTCACGAGGATCCGGCGGCCCCGCGGGAGCACGCGCCACAGCGCGCCGCGGTAGTAGGTCTCCTCCGCGACGCCGTTGACCGCGGTGGTCAGGGCCACCATGAACAAGCTCCCCACGCGGGCGTGGTTGAGCAGTTCGTGGACGGGCCCGGCCAGGAACGGCACGAACCGCACCATGAAACCGCCCGCGACGAAAAGGGCGGCCAGCAGCAGACCTCCGATCACCGCGTCCCGCAAGCCCTTGGGGGTGACCTTCCAGGGCAGGCGCTCCCCCGTCATCCGCACGGCGATCGAACTGCCCATGATGTATACCCCCGCGAGGATGAAGGTCGCGGGGGTGAACCACGGGTCCCCGGCGGGGATGCGCAGGGACCACGCGAGACCTGCGGCGGCCAGGAGGCCCGTGATGATCACGACCCACACGGTGCGCTTGCGCGTGGCCTGGGTGGCGTCCCCGTAGGGGCTGACCCGGTATTCGCTCACATCATCACTTCCTGCGCCGATTGAGTGCTCGGAGGGTGTTGGTCAGGACGGCGGCGAACGCGGTCCAGCCCGCGTACGGGCTGAGCACAGCGCCCTTCTCGGGGGACACCTTTGCGCTACGGCGCACGAGGTCCGCACTGCTGAGTGTCAACAGGACAGACTCCACGGAGGACGCGGTGAGCTGCTTGCGGTGGAAGAACAGGATGCTCCACCCGGCGTTGAGCACCAGGTTGGTCCCGAGCGCGGCGATGTAGGCGCGCTTCTCCTTCTCCTCTTTCCTCTCCCCGAGGTCCGCGATGGACAGGGCCCCCACCGCGGCGATGTCCGCGTACAGAGCCGTCCATGCCACGGGGAACAGCCAGGCCGGGGGCTGGAACGAGGGCTTGCGCAGCGTCTTGTACCAGCGCGAATTGGGATCGGTCGCCAGGGAACCGACCACCGCCGTGGCCGTCACGGCCCCCGCGGTGGTCAGGAAGACGCGCCGCCACCGGCCGAGGTCCTCGTTCTTCACGGCGGCGCGCACGGCATCCGCGAAGGGGGTGTGACCACCCTTCGGGGCGCCGATGTAGTCGTCCAGGTCCCGTTCGTGCAGCACGGTGTCGTGCTGGAGGCTACCGATCAGCGGCCGCACGAGCTTGGTCTTGACGGGGGTCATGAGCCCGATCCAGTACGCCGCGAGGTTCGCGGTGGTGACGGGCGCGGTGAGCATGAACCGCCCGCCCTTGCCCACAGCCCGGGCGTACTGGTCCAGCATGTCCGCGTACTCGATGGCGTCCGGACCGCCCACATCGAACGTGCGGTTCACGTCCGACGGCAGGTCCGCAGCCCCCGCGAGGTAGTGCACCACATCCGCCACGGCGATCGGCTGGATCCGGTTGCGCACCCACTGGGGGGCGATTGCACCCGGCAGTCGCTCGGAGAGGTGACGGATCATGATGAAGGACGAGGACTCATCCCCGATCACCACACCCGTCTGGAGCGCCGCAGTGGGTACCCCGGAGTCCATGAGCGCCTGCCCCACCTCCACCCGCGAACGCAGGTGATCGGACAGTTGCTCGACCGGCTCGTCCGTGGGGTGCAGTCCCCCCAGGTAGACGATCCGCTGCACATGGGCGTCGTGGGCGGCCCGCGCGAACGTCTCCGCCATCTCCACTTCTTCCTGTACGAAGTTCTCGGAGTCGCCCATGGAGTGCAGCAGGTACCACGCGACGTCCACGTCCTTCAGGGCGCGGGCGACGTCGCTCGCGTCCGAGGCGTCCCCCTCCACCACTTCCGCGCGGCCGGGTTCGGCGCTCTGCCCATCGGGGACGACAGCGTCCCCCCAGGGGAGGTCGCGCACCTTCTCCGCACTGCGGCTGAGCAGGCGCACCCGCCACCCCCGCTGCAACAGTTCCTGGGCCACCTGGCCGCCAATGTATCCCGTGGCTCCCGTGACCAGGGCGAGCCGTGCGGTCTCAGTCATGCGAACTCCCAACCGTGAACGATCCGTGGATGACCGCGGCGGCCACCCCATCCATGTCGATCGTATGCTGAGCATCCCACGCCATCCACGGGCAGGGCTCCGTCACCCGCGGACGTCCACGTCCTCGAAGATCAGGAACGTCTGCGTGTCCACGACCTCCGGCATGGGCTGGATGCGGTCGAAGATCACATCCCGCAGTTCCGCCGTGCCCCGGGCGCGCACGAGGAGCATGACGTCGAACGTGCCACCCACCAGTGCGATGTGCTGCACCTGGGGGATCTTGCGCAGCTTCACGCACAGGGACGGCCACGTGTTCTGCTTCAACCGCACTGTTACGTATGCCGAGGCCTCAAGCCCCGCCCGCGCGGGATCGATCACTGCGGTGTAGCGCAGCACCACGCCCTGTTCGTGCAGCCTGCGGATGCGCTCGTAGGCGTGCGCGCGGGAGATGTGGACCTTGGCCGCGAGCGCGGTCACCGATTGCCGTGCGTCCGCCGAGAGTTCCTCCAGGATCCGCCGATCCGTGTCGTCCAGTTCGGGGCGCTCCCGCTCCGCCATCCGGTACTCCTTCTCTGTCATCGTGCCCCGCGGTCTCTCGTCATGGGCCTCGCGCGCCATGACCATGGGCCTCACGCCCCTTCGCGACGGCCCGCGTGCTCCGGGGCGACGACGCCGCGCCGAGCGCCGTCGTCACCGGTCGCGACGCGGTAGACGAAGCAGCATGACGCACGTCACTACCAAGCATATTGTCCATGAGAGCGTCCCAAGATCACCGTTCGTCCACGAATTCCCCCCGGTGTGGAGACGGGGCGGCCGAATTTTCCATACTGTGCGGACGATGTGTCCACCCCGCCCTTCGCTGCGCGCTGCCGCGGAACGAGGTGCCGGGCACCACCGAGTTCCACACAGAGAAGAAAGGGACGCGCCATGAGCGAGCCCACCTCCGCCGGTGGCGAATCCGCCGCCCAGGAGCACACCCCGCCCGTGAATCCGGCGGTGGAGGCCTCCAAGAACTTCGGGATCACCCCCGAGCAGTACATGCTGCCCGCGAGCAGCGAGATCCGGTTGCTGAACCCCGACGGCAGCGCGGTCCCGGAGTCCGAGCAGGGTCAGGAGCCCGGCCACGAGTACCCCATGCCGGAGAACTCCCGCCTGCTGGACGCCTACGAGAAGCTCGTGGTGGGCCGGCGCATCAACGACCAGAACATGGCGCTCGTGCGCCAGGGCCGCATGGCGGTCTACCCGTCCAGCCACGGCCAGGAGGCCTGCCAGGTGGCGGCTGCCCTGTGCCTCGAGGACGACGATTGGCTGTTCCCCACCTACCGTGACTCCGTGGCCGTGATGTCCCGCGGTGTGGATCCACTGGAGGTCATGAGCACCTACCGCGGGGACTGGCACGGCGGCTACGACCCCCGCAAGTACAAGGTCTCCGTCCAGGCCACTTCGCTGACCACGCAGCTGCTGCATGCCGTGGGCGTGGCCCACGCCGCCAAGCTGCGCGGCGAGAACACGGTGACGTTGGCCATGTGCGGTGACGGGGCGACGTCGGAGGGGGACTTCCACGAGGCCCTGAACTTCGCGGCCGTCTTCCAGCTGCCCGTCCTGTTCCTGGTGCAGAACAACGGGTACGCGATCTCCGTGCCGCTGTCCTCGCAGACGCGCGCGCCGTCCCTGGCCCACAAGGGTGTGGGCTACGGGATGGCCAGTGAGCGCGTGGACGGCAACGACCTCGCGGCGCTGCTCTCCGTCCTGGGCCGCGGTGTGGAGCTGTGCCGCCAGGGCGGCGGTCCGCTGCTCGTGGAGGCCATGACCTACCGCATGCAAGCGCACACCAACGCGGACGACGACACCCGTTACCGCGAGCGCGACGAGGTCAGGGAGTGGGTGACCAAGGACCCGATCACCCGCATGCAGCGCTACCTCTCCGACCAGGGCGTGCTGGACGACGCCGCGTCCCAACGGATCTCGGAGCACGCCGAGGCCATGGCCCAGCGGCTGCGCGAGGCCATGGCCTCCAAGCCGGAACTGGATCCCCAGGACCTGTTCCGCTTCGTCTACCACGAACCCACGACCCAGTTGCGCGAACAAGCCGCTCGGCTGGCCGACGAGCTCTCCCGAGAGGAGGCGTGATGAGCGTTTCGAAAGTCAGTTTCGCCAAGGCGCTGAACACCGCACTCGCGGACGCTATGGAGGCGTCCCGGGAGGTCGTGGTCTTCGGTGAGGACGTGGGGACCCTGGGCGGGGTCTTTCGCATCACGGACGGGTTGACCGCGCGCTTCGGCCGCGAGCGTTGCTTCGACACCCCGCTTGCGGAGTCGGGGATCATCGGCACCGCGGTGGGCATGGCCATGAACGGCATGCGCCCGGTCGCGGAGATGCAGTTCGACGCGTTCGCGTACCCCGCGTTCGAGCAGGTGGCCTCCCACGTGGCCAAGATGCACAACCGGACCCGCGGCAAGCTGCCCATGCCCCTGGTCATCCGCATCCCCTACGGCGGTGGCGTGGGCGGTGTGGAACATCACTGCGACTCCTCCGAGTCCTACTACGCGCACACCCCGGGGCTGAAGGTCTTCACCCCGGCCTCCGTGACGGACGCCTACGTGATGCTGCGCGAGGCGATCGACTCGCCGGACCCCGTGGTGTTCTTCGAGCCCAAGCGGCTGTACTGGTCCACCGCGCAGGTGGACCTGGACGAGCTGCGCTCGCAGTACGAGAACGGGACGCTGCCGCGCCGGGAGGGCCACGCAGTCGTCGCCCGCGAAGGCAGTGACGCGACCCTGATCAGCTACGGGCCGTCCGTGCCCGTGTGCCTGGCCGCAGCCGAGGAAGCCGCCCGGGACGGGATGTCCGTGGAGGTCGTGGACCTGGGCTCCGTGGTCCCCTACGACGACGAGACCGTGGCCGCCTCGGTGCGCAAGACCGGGCGCGCCGTGGTCGTGGCCGAGGCCCAGGGCTTCGCGTCCGTGGCCTCGGAGATCGCCGCGCGCACCCAGGAGCGCTGCTTCCACTCGCTCGCCGCCCCGGTGCTGCGGGTCACGGGATTCGACATCCCCTACCCCTCGCCGTCCTTCGAGCACCACCACATCCCGAGCTCCGAGCGCATCCTGGATGCCCTGGACGACCTGCAATGGGAGGACTGACCCGTGAGCATCAATGTGTTCAACCTGCCCGACCTGGGCGAAGGGCTCACCGAGGCGGACATCCTCCGCTGGCTCGTGGCCGAGGGTGACACCGTCACCATGGACCAGCCGATCGTGGAGGTGGAGACCGCCAAGTCGGCCGTGGAGGTACCCACCCCGTTCGAGGGCGTGGTGCACACGCTCCACGGCGCCGAGGGCGACACGCTGCTGGTGGGCCAACCGCTGATCTCCGTCTCCGACGGCATCGAGGCCCCGGAGTCCGCCGCGGGTTCCGGCTCCGACGACGACGCTCCCGAGCCCACCCACGGGGCCGGGTACCGCGAGGAGGAGCTGGCGGGCACCCGCCCGTCGACCGAGCTCTCCGTGGACGAGGCCGACCCCGAGGCCGGCGAGGACGAGTCCTCCGGCAACGTGTTGATCGGTTACGGGACGTCCGCCGCGGGGTCCTCCCGGCGACGGCGGCGCAAGCGCGGCGGTCCTGCCGCTCCGGACGGCGCTGCCCCCACGGGCGCGGCTGCCCACACGCACGACGCGCTGACCGCGGCACCCCGGATGGCCCTCACGGTCGTCTCGCCACTCGTGCGCAAGCTCGCGCGCGAACACGGCGTGGACATCACCGCGCTCGAGGGCACCGGCCCGGGCGGTCTCATCATGCGCCGCGACGTCCTCGTTGCGCTCGACCAGGTCGAGGACCAGCGTTCCCGGGCCGACGCCGCCGGGCCGGCTCCCACGGGTCTGGCCACGGCTGGTCCCGCGGCCCCGGGTCTCACGACCGGTGCACCCGTTCCGCCGCCCCCGGCACCGGGTGGACCGGGGGCTCAGGGTGGACCTGCGGGCCTGGCCGGGGCTCCGAGGCCGCCCGCGGCGCCGTCGTCCTCGCCGGAGCTCGGTGGGACGGGTCAGGACGTGGACCCCCGCACGGGGTTGGGCGTGGCCGTCCGGGAGCCCGTCGAGGGTGTGCGCAAGACCATTGCGGACGCCATGACGCGCTCGCGAGGCGAGATCCCCGAGGCCACCGTGTGGGTGGACGTGGACGCCACCGAGCTGCTGCGCTTGCGCGCCGAGCTCAAGGCCGCGGACCCGCAGACCACGCCCAGCCTGCTCGCGCTGATCGCGCGGTTCACGTTGGCCGGGCTGCAGCGGTTCCCGCAGTTGAACGCGCGCATGGACACCGCGCCGGACGGATCCCGCACGATCACCCGGTTCCAGGGCATCAACCTGGGGCTCGCCGTGGAGTCCGAGCGCGGGCTCATGGTGCCCAACCTGCGCAACGCGGACCGACTCAGCGCCGTGGAGCTCACGGGGGCCATGCGGGAGATCATCGACGTCGCCCGCTCCGGCAAGGCCTCCCCCGCGCAGCTGAGTGGTTCCACGTTCACGCTGAACAACTACGGGGTGTTCGGCACGGACGGTGCCACGCCCATCATCAACCACCCGGAGGTCGCGATCCTGGGGATCGGGCGGATCATCGACAAGCCGTGGGTGGTCAACGGTGAGCTCGCGGTGCGCAAGGTCGCGACCCTGTCGATCGCGTTCGACCACCGCGTGTGCGACGGCGGCGCGGCGGGTGGCTTCATCCGCTTCGTGGCCGACTGCATCGAGAACCCCGTGGGGGCGCTCACGCAGATCTGACGCCCTTCCGGGGTTTGCCGGTGAGCATCACGACGGCGCCCGAGCTTCGGCCCGGGCGCCGTCGGCGTGCACGGGCGGAGAACCATTCCGACCGAGGAATATCCCGTCAGACCGCCGTCTCGCGCTCCAGCCACGCGATGAGGCTCTGCACCAGGGCGGGCGGCAGGTCCGTGGCCGCCATGGTGTCCTTCGCACGGCGCACGGCGGTGTCCACCATGCGGGCCACCGAGCGGGCCGCACCGGAGCGGTCGAGGAGGTCGCGGGCGTGGGCGACGTCGTCGTCCCCCAGCGGCTGCCGCACGGCCCGCTCTCGCAGCGCCTGCCACTCCGCAGCATAGTCACCCGCCTCCACGAGGACCCCCGCAACCGTGCAGCGGTCCGGGGTCAGCACGGGCGACGCGCCCGCGGAGCCCGCTTCACCCGCAGCGTCAGGGGAGCCGGCGGCCGCGCGCAGCTCACCGGTGAGCTGGTGGGCCACACCCAGGGAGCGCCCGATGGTCGCCAGGGCGGTGACGTGCGCGGTGGGGGCCCCGCCCAGGACGGCGCCCGCGCGCAGGGGCGCCTCGTAGCAGGGCACCGCAATGGCCAGCCGGATGGCGTCCAGGGCCTTGTCGTGCGGAACGGGCTGGGTGCGCCGGGCCACCTGGGCCACGAGGCGCTCGCCCGCCACGGCGTGGAACACGGACTCGTCGAGGATCTCGAGCAGGCGCAGCATGCGCGTCTCCGGCACTCGGGAGGTGGCGATGAGCCGGTAGGCGCCGGTGAGCGCGAGGTCACCAGCCGCCGAGGTGAGGTCCGCACGGGAACCATCGCGGTCTGCCCACCCGGCAGGGTTGCTCCCGGAGGCCCCCTCCACGGCACCCGGGGCGTGCGCGATCGCACCTTGCACCGCGGCGTCGTCGTGCTGCTGCGGGGACCCCGACGGCACGCGGTCCGCCGCGTGGGCCGCGCGCGTCATTCCCCGCAGACCGTCGGCGTCGGCGCGCAGCACGATGGCGGTGTGGAGCAGCTCGAAGGAGGCGGCCACGGCGTTGAGCACCGGGCGGGTGGGTCGCGCGGGATAGGCCTCCACGGAGGTCATGACCAGCTCCTGCTGCAGCCCACGGCCCGCATCCGTGATCTGGGCGATGTGCTCCCACACTCGCTCATAGCCGGGACTCAGATCGGCAGCCCTGCGGCCCGAGTGGGAGAGGAACCCCCGCAGTGCAGAGGTGGGGGTGAACTCCTGGGACCTGCGCCCGGTGCCGCTGCTGGTGTAGGAGGAGGTGGGAGTCATGCCTCCATTCCAGCACACCAGCCGCCGGGGCGGTGCCCGGATCAGACGGCGGGCATCAGCGCCAGCTGGATCGCGATGAACACCATCACCACGCCCACCAGGGCGTCCACGATGCGCCAGGTGAGCGGGGTGTTCAGCACGTGCGACAGCGCCCGGGCCCCCGCGCCCAGTGCGGTGAACCAGATGACCGAGCCAGCGAACGCGCCCCCGGCGAAGATCCAGCGCTGCTCACCGTGCTGGTTGGCCAGGTTCCCCAGGATCAGCACCGCGTCCAGGTAGGCGTGCGGGTTGAGCCATGTGAACGCCAGGGTGGCGAGGACCACGCGACGCAAGGACCCGGCGTCGTCGCCCGAGACGTCCATCGCCTGGGGCTTGAGAGCCGAGCGGAAGGAGGTGACCGCGAAGACCAGGAGGTAGACCACGCCGGCCCAGCGGAAGAGGTTCAGCAGCCAGGGCACGCGGTCGATCAGGAAGCCGATCCCGGCGGTCCCCAGGCCGATCAGGAAGATGTCCGAGACGATGCAGATGCCCACCACCTCACCCAGGTGCTCGCGGCGGATCCCCTGGCGCAGTACGAACGCGTTCTGGGCGCCGATCGCCACGATGAGGGCGAGCCCGGTCACCAGTCCGGGAAGGAACGCAGAAGTCACCAGAGCAATGTACAGGTGTGCGTGACGTTGCCGACATTCGACCCCTCACGCGCCGCAACGTGGGTATAGTTTCCGGCGAAATGATTTCGGGTGGCCTGTCCACCCGCCTGATGGAAGGACCCCCATGACGACCGTGACCACCGAGGAACTGCCCCTCGCCATCTCCTCCGAGGACGCCGAGCGCCTGTTCATCGACGCCCGCACCGCGAGCCACTTCACCGAGGAGCCGGTGACCGAGGATGAGAAGCGGGCGATCTACGACCTCACCAAGATGGGCCCCACGGCGTTCAACTCGCAGCCCCTGCGCATCACCTGGGTGGAGACCCCCGAGGCCCGTGAGCGCCTGGTGCAGCACATGAGCGGCGGCAACCAGGAGAAGACCCGCCAGGCGCCGCTGACGGCGATCCTGTCCTACGACGAGAACTGGCACCAGCGCTTCCCCCAGTTCCTCCCCGCCGCCCCGCACCTGCAGGGCATGTACGACGAGAACGAGGACCTGCGCCTGACCAGCGGCAAGGCCAACTCCCACATCCAGGTGGGCTACTTCATCGTGGCCGCCCGCGCCGTGGGTCTGGCCGCCGGGCCCATGACCGGTTTCGACGCCGAGGCCGTGGACCGGGAGTTCTTCGCCGGGACGGGCAAGCGCTCGATCGTGGTCGTGAACCTGGGGCACCCCGTGGCCCCCGCCTACGAGCGCGGCCCCCGCTTCCCCGAGGACGACGTCACCGAGACCCTCTGACCCGGGTCAGTCCCCGCTCGACTCCTGGGCCCGCGCGAGCTTGGCCAACACCGGCAGTGCGGCGTCCAGGAGGTCGAGTTCCTCGGCACTCAATTCGTACAGCACATCCGCGACCCGTTCACTGCGGTGCTGATCCTCACGCGCGAGCACCTCTTCCCCCTGCGGGGTCAGCGACACCAGGACGGCCCGCGCATCGGTGGGGTCCGGATCGCGTTGCACGAGTCCGGCCTTGCTCAGCCGGTCCACGCTCTGCGTGGCTGTGGGTGTGCGCACCCCGAGGTTCGAGGCGATGCTCGTCATGCGGGCACCGCCCGGTTTGAGCATGGTCAACAAGCTGATCTGCTGACTCGTGAGCTCCCGCGCCCCCTCCATGCTGCGTAGGAAGTACACCCCTTGGCGCAGCACCGCACGCAGTCGCGCGGCGCTGCGCAGCATGCGGGCTCGGCGGTCGTCGGCGGCCGGAGCGTGCGAGGAGTCCATGACTCACAATCCTAAGCATGCGCGGTACGGCCTCCTCCCCCGTGAACCCCGCGGAGCGCGCCCGTGTGCTTGAATCGTGGCCCACGGTTCCGGCCCCGGGAGGCAGCGGCATGCAGGAGATCCTTTCGGCCCTCGACGGGCTGCTCCCGCGCGCGAGTGAGCACGCGGCGACCGTGGTGCACGGTAGTGGTCGGTACTGGTCCGGGCCGTTGGACGTCCAGCGGCTGGCGGTTTCGGGGGTGGGGCTGGCAGTGGCGGGCGCCCAGCAACTCGCCCGCACCATGGGCCATCGGGACAGCGTCATCACGGCGCGGCTGCCGGAGGTCATCGCGGCGTTCGGCTCGGTCTCCCACCTCCGCCTCGACGGGCAGTCCCTGCCCGGCTTCGCCCCGTGTTCCGGTTTCTTCCCCGTGTCGGACGGCTGGCTGCGCACGCACGCCAATTACCCGCACCACCGCGAGCGTTTGTTCCGCGCCCTGGACATCACGCACGACGACGCCCTCGCACCCGCCCTCGCCCAGCTCACCGGGGAGCAGGCCGAGTCCCGGATCGTCGCCGAGGGCGGCATTGCCGCTCGCGTGGCCACGGAACAGGAATGGCGCGTAGATGCGGCGTCCGAGCCGGGGCCGTGGCTCGAGCTCACCCCGGCGGACATCCCCGTCCGAGTGTTCGACCGTGCCGGTTCCAGCGCGTCGACCCGTTCGTCCGATTCCGCAGGCTGTCCGTCCAGTTCCGCGAAGGGTCCGTTCGCGGCACCGCGGGGACGGCGTCGCTCACTCCCCTGGCGGGCGTACGCGTGGTCTCCCTGACCCGGGTGATCGCGGGCCCCACGGCCACCAAGTTCCTGGCGGCCCTGGGCGCGGACGTGCTGCGCATCGACCCGCCTGCCCTGCCCGAACTGCTCGGCCGGCACCTGGACACCGATGCGGGGGTGCGCTGCGTGTCGTGGGATCTGGCGGATTCCGCGCGGGCGGGGGATCTGGCCGACGCCCTGGACGCCGCGGACGTCCTGCTCACGGGGTACCGGCCCGGCTCCCTGACCGATCTCGGTCTCGACGCCGCGAGCATCCGCGACCGCTTCCCTCACCTGGTCCACGTGGAACTCAGCGCGTGGGAACCTTCCGGCACCCGGGGCGGACAGCGTGGATTCGACAGCATCGTCCAGGCCGCCACGGGGATCGCCCATCACTACGGTGCGCGGGACGAGCACGGGAGGTGGCGCCCCGGGGCCCTACCGGTCCAGGCCCTGGACCACACCGCGGGCTACGGCATGGCCGCCGCGGCCTGCGCGCTGCTCGCAACGGGGACCGCGGGCCACGCACGGGTGTCCCTCGAACGCACCGCGCGGGCCCTGTTGGATGCGCGCACTCTCCGGGCCGCGCAGGACGCCCATCTCTCCCCCGCGACCCTGACCGCGCCCACCGACCACGGGATGCTCGAGTACGTCCCGTCACCGGTCCGCGTCGACGGCGCTCGGCCTCCGGCGGAAGCACCGCGGTGCGAGCACGACGGCGTCAGAGGTCCCGCAGCACCTGCGCGAACCGCTTGACGCCCTCCCGGATCCGCGCGGGAGCAACACCGGAGAACGCGAGCCGCACCGCGTCCGAGTCCCGGCCGTCCATGTAACACGCTGAGCCCGGTACCAGCACCACCCCATGGGCGATCGCCTCCGCGAGGACGTCCTTGCCTGCCAACTCGTCCGCCGTGACCCACGTGAAGAACCCGCCCGTGGGCGTGGTCCACCGCGCCGAGGACGGCATGAACTCGGTCAACGCCGCGTCCATGGCTTCCCAGCGCTCGCGATACAGCGTCACAGCGTCGTCGAGCGCGGGCTCCCAGTGCTCGGAACCCACCCACGCCGTGACGAGGGACTGTGCCAGGTTGGACGGGTGGATCACCACGGACTCCGCGGCGATCTGCAACCGGCCCCTGACCTCCGGGGGTGCCGCGATCCAGCCGATCCGCAGCCCCGGGGCGAAGATCTTGGAGAAGCTGCCCAGGTGGATCACGTGCTCCGGGTCCATCCCGTGCATCGAGGCCAGGGGCTGCGCGCGGTCGAAGGACAGCAGCGCGTAGGGATCGTCCTCGATGATCATCACGTCCCGCTCGGCGCACACTCGCACCAGTTCGCGCCGCCGCTCCACCGGCATGGTCACGCCCGTGGGGTTCTGGAAACTGGGGATCACGTACACGAACGGGACGCGCTCACCCTGCGCCGCGGCGTCGTCCAACGCGTCGGCGACTGCGCTCGGGTCCATGCCGTGCTCGTCCACCGGGACGTGACGCACGTCCACCTCGTACGCGCCGAACACGCCCAGCGCACCCACGTAGGTGGGGCCCTCGGCCAGGATCACGTCCCCGGGATCGCAGAACAGCTTGGTCACGAGGTCCAACCCGGCCTGGGACCCGGTGGTCGGCAGGACGTCCGTCTCCGTGACCGTGGACCCGCCCCGCGCCATGAGCCGCACGCCCAGTTCGCGCAGGCCCGCGGTCCCCGCGCCGGAACCGTACTGCAGGATCTCACCGGCGCGCTCACGGATCAGCTGCGCGGCCAGATCCCCCACGGTCCCGCCCGGCAGCACGGACAGATCCGGGTTGCCCCCGGCCAGGGACACCACCGAGGGGTCCATGGCCGTCTCGAACACCGCGCGCACCGGGGAGGGCCGGAACTCCCCCGCGCGGGACGCGAACGCGCTCATCACTGGCCCCCGTAACGGGCACCCGACATGCCGTAGGCGGGGCCGTCCGCGGACGCGCCGGCGCCCAGGCTGATGAGCGAGATCAGCTCGTAGACCACGTGGGCCGCGGCGATCCCGGTCAGTTCGGCGTGGTCGTAGGCGGGGGCGACCTCCACGACATCGCACGCGACGACATCCAGCCCGCGCAGACCGCGCAGGATCTCGAGGACCTCGCGGCTCGTGATGCCACCGGCCTCGGGCGTGCCGGTGCCGGGTGCGTGGGCGGGGTCCAGGACGTCGATGTCCAGGGAGACGTACAGCGGGCGGTCCCCCACGCGCTCGCGCAGAGCCGCGACCACGGCGTCCACGCCGGAGCGCATGACGTCCGCGGAGGAGACGATCTCGAAACCGAAGCGGGCGTCGTCGTCCAGGTCTTGGGTGCCGTAGAGGGGCCCGCGGGTGCCCACGTGCATCACGGCGTCCGTGTCGATGATGCCTTCCTCGAACGCCCGGCGGAACGGGGTGCCGTGGGTGTACTCGGCACCGAAGTAGGTGTCCCACGTGTCCAGGTGGGCGTCGAAGTGCAACAGCGCGATCGTGCCGTGGCGTGAGTGGGCGGCGCGCATGAGCGGCAACGCGATCGTGTGGTCCCCGCCGATCGCCACGACCTTGGTGGACTCCCCCATGAGCTCCTTGGCGGCGGTCTCGATGGACGCGATGGCCTCGGGGATGTCGAACGGGTTGCCCACGATGTCCCCGGCGTCCGCGACCTGCAGGTGGGCGAACGGCGAGTGGTTCTGCGCGGGGTTGTAGGGGCGCAGCAACCGGGAGGACTCGCGCACGTGATTCGGACCGAAGCGCGCACCGGAACGGTAGGAGACGCCCGAGTCGAACGGCACGCCCACCACGGCGATGTCCGTGTGCTCCACCTGATCCGTGCGGGGCAACCGCGCGAACGTGGCCGGCCCAGCCCACCGCGGTGTCAGGGCCGCGTTGACGGGGCCCACCCGTTGCTCACCCGCTGCATTGGTTTCGACGACGCGTTCCGGTTCCACTGCTGAACTCCTTACCTCCCGGGGATCACCCGGGGACGTGCACCGCGGTTCTCGGGGCATGGTTCCCACGAACACGGCACCCGCGGCGGCGTGAACCACCACCGCGGTGATACTTTTTGTGACCTGGTGCATAGAACCCTAGTGCCAACCACCCCGCCCACGAGCGCATCCGATCGCGCGCGCGGACACCCCGAGTTCTGTCGAGGAGACCCCCCGTGAACGTCCTGGTCATCGTGCTGTACCTGATCGCCATGGTGGTGATCGGGCTGTGGGCGGCACGCCGCGCCCGCACCGCCACCGATTACCGGGTGGCCGGGCGCCGGCTGGGAACGGGGTTGTACACCTCCACGATGGCCGCCGTGGTCCTGGGCGGCGCCTCCACCGTGGGCGGTGTGGGTCTCGGGTACCAGTACGGGATCTCCGGGATGTGGCTCGTGGTGGCGATCGCCGTGGGCCTGGGGGTCCTGAGTCTGTTCTTCGCCGCGCGCATCCAGTCGCTCAAGGTCTTCACCGTCTCCCAGATGCTGCAGTTGCGCTACGGCGCCAAGGGCGGGGCCACGGCGTCCTCCTTCGTGATGCTCGCGTACACGATCATGATCGCGGTGACCTCCACCGCGGCGTACGCGGCGATCTTCTCCGTCCTGTTCCCGATCTCCCGGCCGTGGGCCATCCTCCTGGGTGGCGCCGTGGTGATCGCATACTCGGTGCTCGGTGGCATGTGGTCCATCACCCTCACGGACCTCATGCAGTTCGTGTTCATGACCGTGGGGATCTTCGCGATCCTCCTGCCGTTCTCGCTGGCCGCCGGGGGTGGGTGGTCCGGGATCCGTGAGCGGCTGGACTCCTCCTTCTTCGACCTGGGCGTCATGGGTCTGCAGGGGATCATCACGCAGTTCGTGATCTACGGATTCGGCATGCTGATCGGCCAGGACATCTGGCAGCGCGTGTTCACCGCCCGCTCCCCCGGGGTCGCCCGCTGGGGCGGGGTGATCTCCGCCGGGTATGTGGCCCTGTACGGCGTGGCTGGCGCCCTGATCGGCACCGCTGCGGCCGCCGTTCTTCCCACCCTCGAGATGCCGGACGAGGCCTTCGCGACCATGGCCCAGCAGCACGTCCCCGTGGGCCTGGGTGGTGTGGTGCTCGCCGCGGGCGTCGCGGCCATGATGTCCACCGCCTCCGGGGCCACGATCGCCGCGGCCACCGTGGCGCGCGTGGACGTGGTCCCCACGCTGCGCGGCCTGTTCGGGGCGTCCGACGCAGACGTCGCCCGCTCCCGCTCCGAGGACGCCTCCGTCCTCAAGGACCGCGTCTACGTGGTGGTCGTGGGCCTGCTCATCACCGTGATGTCCATGCTGGTCAGCTCCACCGTGGTGGCCCTGACCATCGCCTACGACCTGTTGGTGGGCGGACTGCTCGTCGCGATCCTGGGTGGGCTGCTGTGGCCGCGCGCCACCGCGGCCGGCGCCATGTGGTCCATGGGGGTGGGGGTCGTCGCCACAGTGGCGGGCATGATGGTCTTCGGGGTGCTCGCCAACGCACCCATCTACATGGGGCTGATCGCCTCCGCAGTGGTGTTCGTGGCGGTGTCACTCATGAGCAGGCCCACCCCGTCCGACGTCAGTCAGGAATGGAACCGACGGATTCAGGAGTCCAAGGCATGAGCAACGAGAACACGGTCACCGCCGCCCCCGGGGGGTTCGAGAACCCGGCGGGGGCGGCGTCGTCGCACCCCGAGCGCACCACGGCCCGCGCTGTCCTGGAGACGCTGCGCGGCTACGGGATCGACACGGTCTTCGGCATCCCGGGCACGCACTCGCTCGAGTTCTACCGGCCGCTGCGCGAGCTGGGGATCCGCCCGATCACCACGCGCCACGAACAGGGCGCGTCCTACGGCGCGGACGGTTGGTCCCAGGTGCGCGGGCTGCCCGGCGTGGTCATCACGACCTCCGGACCCGGCCTGCTCAACTCGCTGTCCGGCGCGGCCACCGCGTACGCCGAGTCCCGGCCCATGATCCTGCTCTCCCCGGGGCGGCCCGTGGGACACGACTTCCGGGACATCGGCTCGCTGCACGAGACCAAGAACCCGTCCGCCGCGGTCAATGCGATCGTGGGCGTGTCCCGGCGCGTGACCTCCGCCGCCGAGGCCGTGACCATGATCCACGACGCCATGCGCGACTTCGCACACTCCCGGCCGCGGCCCATCCACATCGAGATCCCCCTGGACATCCTCGAGGCCCCCGCGGACGTCCCCGAGTCCGCGACCGCACCCCGCCCCCTGGGCGAGCCCGCGCCGGCACCGGAGGCCGACGTCGCCGCGGCCGTCGAGGCGCTCGCCGCGAGTGAGCGCCCGGTCATCCTGGCCGGCGGTGGTTCCCTGGCCGCCGGGGAGCACCTGCTCGAGCTGGCCGAACTGCTCGAGGCACCCGTGATCACCACGACCAACGGCAAGGGAGCGATCCCCGAAAAACACCGGCTCTCCCTGGGCGCGGACCTGCGGCTGAGCACGGCCCACGAGTTCCTGCGCTCGCGGGACGCCCTGCTCGTGATCGGCTCCAAGGTGGGCGAGGCCGAGCTGTGGGGCGGCGACATCACCCCGCAGGGGCCCGTCGTGCGCGTGGACATCATGCGCGACCAGATGCTGTGCAACCTCACCCCGGACGTCGAGGTCCCGGGCAACTCCGCCGCGGTGGTCCCCCAGTTGCTCGCGGGTCTGCGGGCGCGGGCCGACGCCGGGGGGCCCGGCCACGCCGCCGGCTCGGGTGACGTCGTCGGCTCGGATGCGGCGGGCGACGTCGCGCCCTCCGCGCGGAGGGCACCAGACCTGCGCGAGGTCTTCGATGCGATGGACGAGGAGGGCCGCACGTGGGCCCCCGAGCTCGCGGCGCTCAACGAGATCATCATGAACGTGGTCCCGGACGACACGATCCTGGCGGGCGACTCGTCCCAGGTGACCTACATGGGATCCACCACGTTCTTCCGCGCACCCGTTCCTCACTCCCTGCTCTACATGGGGACGTACGCGACGCTGGGTTACGGCCTGCCCGCGGCGATCGGCGCCAAGCTGGCCGCGCCCGAGCGCCCGGTGGTGTGCCTCGTGGGGGACGGCGCCCTGATGTTCTCCATCCAGGAACTGATGACCGCGGTTGAACTGGGCCTGGACCTGCCCGTGATCTGCGTGGACAACGGCGGCTACGGGGAGATCCGGCAGAACATGGTGGACCGCTCCATCCAGCCGCTCGGTGTGGACCTCGTGCAGCCGGACTGGGTGCGCTTGGCCGAGGGCTTCGGCGCCACTGGCCTCTCCGCGACCATGGACATCCTCGCGGACACGGTGCGCACGGCGCTGGAGACCAAGGGGACGAGTTTGGTGCACCTCAAGATCTGAGTGTGCCCGCCTGGGGCGCGGCCGGGTGAGGCGTGCGGCCGGACGGAGGCGCATGCTTCACCGGCTCGACCGTCACGTTGCCCTTTCCACCTCCCTGGGCATTTCTCGTGGAGCGAATGCACGCAGGGCGGCAGAAATCTGCTTCGACGGAGTAAAAGCAAAGGCGCATCCAGCGCTCGCACCGCAATCACGTGAGTCATCCGTTGGATCCAGGAGTGGGCACCCACTGGCCGTTGCGAGGCCCGAGGTCTCCTAGCTGTACAGCTAGGAGATCGCCATCGTGGACGACCACGTGGTGGAGGAGACGCGCCGTCGCGTGGAGAGCGGCGAGCTCACGGACACCGGCCAGATCCATCGCGTCTACAAGAGCGACTCCCCCTGATTCTCACCACCGCAATCTAAGACCCATGACAGGAAGCACCATGACCCCTCCCACCCACATCACCTCGGCCCCGGCCGACGCCTCCGTGCAACGCCACCTCCGCAGCGCGATCGACGTGGCCGTGCGCAACGCCTCCGAGGACGGCGGCCCGTTCGGCGCCGTCGTCGTGACCGAGGACGGGCGCGAGTTCACGGCGGTCAACCGCGTCACCGCGGACAACGATCCCACCGCCCACGCCGAGGTCTCCGCGATCCGCGCCGCGTGCGCAGCCCTGGGCACGTACGACCTCAGCGGCGCAGTGCTCTACTCGAGCTGCGAACCGTGCCCCATGTGCCTGTCGTCCTCGCTGTGGGCGCGCTTGGACGCCGTGTACTTCGCCGCGGACCGCCACGACGCCGCGGACGGCGGCTTCGACGACGCCGCGTTCTACGACTTCTTCACCGCCACCCGGGCCCAGCGGGACGAACTGCTGCCCGTGCACCACGTGGGCATCGACAACTGCACTGCACCCTTCGACACATGGGCGGCCAACACCTCCCGCACCGCGTACTGACCCGAATCCATCCACTGCACCACCGCTTTCGGAGCACAACACGTGCTCACCATGTACGGCGCGATCGTTGCTGCCCCCTCATCATCGGCCAGACCGCGGGGCTGGCACCCGAACGTATCGCGCGGATGATCTCGTCCGGGCGGCGCACGCTCTGGCGATAGCCGGTGTAGTACTCGTCCAGCAGCGGGACCCGGTGATCCAGGGCGCGCTCGTGATCCGCGGCGTGTTCCTCTCCGGTGACCTCCGTGACGACCGCCTGGCCGTCGAACGCCAGGCGGGCGGCAGACACGCGTTGAGGGAGGTCCACCGGATGCGGTCGGTGCCGTCCGGGCGGGCCACGAGCACGGCGCACGCCCCGCACTCGCCCTCCGCGCAGCCTTCCTTGGCCCTGGTCAGTCCGCGTTCCGCAGGAAGTCGAGCAGTCGGGTGTGGGGGCTGACGTCGTTGAACCCACATTGCCGACCGTGGATGGTCAATTGGATCTCGCTCATGGCACTGAAGTCCTCGTGACAAGCCACCGGTCACGACGTGGAGTGTGGATCCTCAGCTGTTCCGGGAGCTCCCTGGTGTCGCACCAGTGCATTTCTTGGTTGCTCGCCCGGTGGATAGTCCGATGCAGGACCCGCCGTAGGCTTCCCTCAAGGAAACCCAGATCACATGTCGGCGCAAGGCGCGGGGTCCGCCCTCAGTCCTTGTTGATGAGCTTTCCGATCCCGCTGGCGGCGCACAACACGAACACGGTGCCGGCCAGGATCAGCAGGAAGAAGGGGATGGCCGGGGACGACAGGGTGGCCTCCGGGAACCAGGAAGCGCTCACGTAGGACACCCAGGCACACAGAATCAAGACTGCGCCACTGACGGCGAGGATGATTTCTCCCTTGAATTTCTTCATGGTCCTATCCCTTGAAATAGGGTGCGCCGAATGCCCTGACCATCCAGTAGTAATAACTGGCGGTGCCGATGCAGCGTTTGTGTTCGATGCCCGCGCTCACGTAGGTGCGTGTGCAGGTGGCATTCATGGCATTGCGGAATTCGCTGTCGCATTGCGCGCGGGAGCGGCCAGCGTCACCCTCGGCCAAGTAGCACACGTCGTGCGCGTTGCAGTCGGCGTTGAACAGCGCGTTTTGGTAGCCATGGCCGGGCACGGGGTTCGAACAGCCGTTGACCTGGGCCGAGGCGCTCATGCTCACCACCCCGGGGAAACGGTGGGGTGTCGTGGTCTGGGTCGCGTAGTCGATGTCCGCGGCGACCTGCGTCTCGCTGATGCCCGCGGCGTTGGCTGCTCGCACGATCCGGGCGTATTCGGATGCGGATATCCCCATCGATTCCGCCGTTGTCGTGGTCACCGGTTGCGCACTCGTCGTGGACACCGGCTCCGACGCGAAGGAATTCGTCACGAACAGGGCGAGGAACAGCAGGGCAAGGAGCGTGATTCCCGCTGTCCTGCGGACCATCCCACCTACGGCATCCATGTCGATTCTTTCGCGTGGGCGATGATGTGGACCCCAGCCTAGGAACCCCATGGTCCACGGACAATGGCCATCCGGCCACTTTCCCGGGGTAGCGCGTGCGGTGCCCGCGAGGACCATACGATGAATCCATGAGCGAGCACGCCGGCGCAGCGCTGCCCGAGCACACCGACATCCTGATCATCGGGGCCGGCCTCAGCGGGATCGGGGCGGCCTGCAAACTCCGCCACGAACATCCCGGCAAGAGCATCACGGTGCTCGAGTCCCGCGGGAACTCCGGTGGCACGTGGGATCTCTTCCGCTACCCGGGGGTCCGCTCCGACTCGGACCTCTACACCTACGGCTACGACTTCCGCCCGTGGACCCGACAGAACCCCATCGCGAAGGGCTCCGCGATCCTGGACTACATCCGCGACACCGCTCGCGCCTCCGGGGTTGACAAGCTCATCCACTACCACCGGCGCGTCACCGCCGCGGATTGGTCCTCCGGGACCAGCCACTGGACCGTGACGGTCGAGCGCACCGCGCCACCCGAACCCCGCGCGGGGGTGGCTCCGAGCGACGTCGGCGGCGGCGCACCCGGGCACTCGGCTGATGGCCCGCAGCCTGACGACGCCGCACCGTCCAGTCGCCGCCCCCGTAATGACACCGTGTCGGGCAACGCCGAACGCCCCGCAACTTCCGATCGATCCGCCCACGCCGCGGTCGACGGCGCCGCGCGGC
Source organism: Kocuria sp. CPCC 205297 (assembly GCF_040981035.1). Classification (NCBI taxonomy): domain Bacteria; kingdom Bacillati; phylum Actinomycetota; class Actinomycetes; order Micrococcales; family Micrococcaceae; genus Kocuria; species Kocuria sp. CPCC 205297. The sequence continues at coordinate 23,938 of NZ_JAVKPY010000007.1, forward strand.
CCGAACCCATCGGCACCGGCGAGACCCAGCCGATCACCGCCACGTGGGTGTTCGTGGCCACCGGGTACTACGACTACGACCGTCCCCACATCCCGGACTTCGCGGGGGTCGAGGGGTTCAGGGGCCAGCTCGTGCATCCCCAGTTCTGGCCCGAGGACCTGGACGTCCGGGGCAAGAAGGTCGCCGTGATCGGCAGCGGGGCCACCGCGGTGACCCTGCTGCCCGAGCTCGTCACGCGGGGTGCCGAGACCACGATGGTGCAGCGGACGCCGTCGTACATCCTGCCCCTACCCTCCCCCGGCGTGGCCGAGAAGGTGCTGTTCATGGCGCTCGGCAGGGCACGGGCGGCGCGAGTGCTGCGCCCGCTCATGGCCGCGGGGCAGAGAGCACTGTGGGTGGCGAGCAAGGCCGCGCCGCGCGTGGTGCGGGCGGGAATCGCGGCCGTGAACCGCCGTCGCCTCCCTGCGGACGTCTCCGTCCGGGGGCACTTCACCCCGCCGTACGACCCGTGGGACCAACGGCTGTGCGTGGCGCCCAACGGGGATTTCTTCGCCGCGTTGCACGAACCCAACGCCCATATCGTGACCGCGGGCATCGACCGTTTCGACGCGGACGGCCTCGTCCTGACGGACGGGCGGCGGGTGGCGGCGGACGTCGTCGTGAGCGCCACGGGCTTCGACCTGCTCATGTTCGGCGGCGCGCGCTTGAGCGTGGACGGGCGACCCGTGAACCTCCCCGAGCGGATCGCCTACCGCGGCGCCATGCTGAGCGACGTGCCCAACCTGGCCTTCGCGATTGGGTACACGAACGGGTCGTGGACGCTGAAGATCGGACTCGTGGTGGACTGGCTGTCCCGGTTGATCGCGCACACGGATTCCGTGGGCGCGGCGTCCGTGCGCCCGGTCGCACCCGAGGGTCTGCGCACGCGCCCGTTGCTGGACTTCGACGCCGGCTACGTCCAACGCTCCCTCGACCAGCTGCCCCGCCAGGGGGGCACGGCGCCGTGGCGGATGGCCATGAACTACTTCGATGACCGGCGTCAGTTGTTGCGTAAGCCGGTCGTGGATCGATTCCTGCGGTTCGACGACGCCGCCGCTCCCGTTCCCGAGCAGCTGCCCGCCCTGCTCACGGGCCCCGGTGAGAGCGGTGAGGAACGCACGGTGCAGTTGGATGATGACCGCTTCATCTGCGTGCGCCTGGACGGGCCGTCCGACGGGGCGCCGCTCGTGTTGATCACCGGGCTCGCGTTCGACCTGGCCACGTGGCCCGTGTCCTTCGTCCATGCCCTCGCGGATCGCGGGTACCGGGTGATCCGCCTGGACAACCGGGACGTGGGCCGTTCCTTCCGGGTGACCTCCACGTCCCCTTCGGCCCGCCGGTTGCTGCGCGGGCCCCTGCCGGAGGGGCAGTACTCCGTGGAGGACATGTCCGAGGACGTCGCGGACACCCTGCGGGCGCTGGGGGTCGAGCGAGCGGATGTCATGGGGTTCTCACTCGGTGGGATGATCGCCCAGTCGTTGGCGGGCCACCACCCCGAGCTGGTGCGGCGACTCATTTCCCTGTGCTCCACCACGGGCGATCCGTCCGTGGGGACGGCCGCGACCTCCACCGCGGCGTTGCTCATGTTCCCCGGGGCGAAGACCCGGGACATGTACATCCGGGGGCGATTGGTCATGTCCCACCACCTGGCCGGTCCGGGGTTCCCCGTGGACGTGGCGTACGAACGTCAACTCGCCGCAACCCACTGGGACCGCAGCCTGGATCCGCGAGGTGAGGCTGAGGCGATGCGCCGTCAGATCGGGGCGATCCGCTCATCCGGGGACCGCACGGAGGTGCTGTCCCGGATCACCGCCCCCACGCTGGTGATCCACGGGGACAAGGACAAGATCGTGCGCCCGGACGGCGGCCCCGCCACGGCCGAGGTCATCCCCCATGCGCGCTTCGTCCGGATCCCCGGGATGGGCCACCAGGTGCACCCCATGGTGGTCCCGCGGTTGTTCGAACTGGTCATCGACCACCTGGGGGATCCGCGGGAGGGGTGAGCCTCTTCCGGCGGGGCTCCCGCGCCGAGGCGTAACTCTCAGGCACTCCGAGGCCATGGCGTAATTTCTGGTCGCGTGGAAGCCACTTCACTCCACCCCATGTGGCCTCCGCGTGCCCACAATTCGCCGCGTGGCCTCAGCGTGCCTCACAGTGTCCAGCGCTAAAGCCGTGTGGCCTCAGCGGGCCTGGGAAGTGGGCGCTGTCTCGGCCCGCTCGGCCCGCGAGGGGACGCGGCCACTGCGCAGCAGCACCACCGCGGCCACCGCTCCCACGGCGCCGGCCACCGTCAACGGCACCGTGAGCAGTGTGACGATCTCCCACAACGGCGGCACCACGGCACACACGAGTGCCACGACCACGGCGGCATTGGAGAACCGGATGGGGCGGGCGCCCCACGGTGCCGTGGATGAGGATTCGAGCCGCCGCAATACCGTGGCCACCACGAGCACCACCGCCCAACACAGGACGGTCAAAGGGATCCGCAGCCACCACCAGGCGGCGGAACCGGGGACGGGGTCGTAGCCCACGGCGAAGAACCACACCGCCATGACCGCCACCACCACGGGCAGGTGCCACAGGTAGATGGTCAACGCACGAGTGCCCACCACATACACCACCGCGCGGACCACCCGGGAGTGCATGGCCCGCCGCAGCAGCGGGGAGAACACCTCCAGCAGACACGCCTGAGCGAAGCCCAGCAGCACCATGCACACGGTGGGCGGATTGAGGTTGGTGAGCATGTCCGGGGCGTAGGACCCGGAGGCCACGCACACCCCGGACACGGTGTAGCATCCCGCGGCAAGCGCCACGAGCACCGGTCGACGCCGCGCCCCGAACCACCCGTCCGCCCGGAAGAAGCCGAACTGCTGGATGAGCGGCCACACGAACACCATGTTGAGCAGCCCCCACCACTGCCAGCCGGTGGTCAGGCGCAGCAGGTCCACGACCACCGCACACGAGAACAGGAACCAGCACCACACCCACCCCATGCGTTCGTGCAGGTCCACGAACAGCGGTGCCAATCCCTGGCAGACGAGGTAGGCCGCCAGGAACCACAACGCCATCCCCACACCGGACAGCGCGAACGTCACGAGTTCGATCCCGGCTCCCGCCACCACCGCGATCCCCGCACCGAGGGTGAGCACACACCACAGCACCGCCGCGGGTTGGATCAGCCGCAGCGTGCGTTCCCGCACGTACTCGCCCCGCGCCATTCCCCGGGCCCGACGACGCCGCCACGCCCCCGCCGTGGCCGTCCCACCCACCACGAAGAACAGGGGCATGATCTGCAGGAGCCACGTGGCCCACCAGTACCAGGGCTGCTGGGTCGGGACCAGGACAGAGCGGATCTCCCCGGTGGCGGGATCCGCCGTGAGGGTGACCATGAGGATGTGACTGCACACCACGGTGATCACGCACCCCACGCGGGCGACGTCCACGGCGGGGTCGCGTTCGAAGTCCCCCGCGGGGACGGAAACGGCAGTGGGCCGCCCGAGGGCGCGGACGTCGTCGTTCATGGCACACACTGTAGGGCGCGCGAACACGGAACCCCGGGCGGGCGCGCACATGTGGATCATCCGCGCCGCCGCGGCACCCGGATGGGACGCACCTGGCGCCTCACGAGACGCGCGCTCGTGGAGCGGACGCCGCACCCCGCAGCACGCACCCCGCACCACGTAGCAGGCGCCCCGCAGACCACATCCCGCAACCCGGGGGTGCGGAAAACCCCACCCCGACTCGGTGGCCAGCTCTGGCGCTGGATCCACGGGGGTGTCCGTAGCGTGGAGGCCATGAGCACCACAGCCTCGAATCCCACGCCACCGTGGGACGCCACAGAGCCCATCTCCTCGGACATCGAACGCACCCGGCCGATGCCCTCGGCCGGTTCCTCACCCGCAGACGCTGAGACCACCCGGACCCTGCCGCCTCCCGGGCACCCGGAACCCCCGCGGGCCGCCTCCGTGGCACGCCCGGCACCGGAAGGGCCGCACATCGCTCCCCGCGAGTGGCGGACCTTCTCCCTCAAGACCCTGTTCTTCGGGACCCTGGACCTCGTGGTGGACTCGGTGCTCAACACCGTGCTGCTCGTCGTGATCCTCACGTTCCTCGCGGTGGGAGCCGCAACCGTTCCGGCGCTGGGCCTGGGCGTGTTGATCCTCGCCGCGACCGTGTACGTGATGATGGGGGCGGTGTGGCTGGAACGCAGGCGTTCGGCTTCGTCGTTCGGCCTGGACATCCGGGACCCCCAGCGCCGCCGCAGCCCGCATACCGACTGGGTGCGGGTCCCGCACCAGTGGTGGCTGGACGCGAGCGACGGGTCCCTGTGGCTCGGCATGCTCCACGTGGCGCTCACGTGCGCGCTGGGCTGGCTCATGCTGTTGCCCTTCGTGGTGGGTAGCGCGGCCCTCGTGCTGACCTTCGCGCCGTGGTTCGCCCCCGAATCCTCGGTGCTGTGGCCCGCACTGCAGAGCACCCCGCGCTGGACGCTCCCGATGCTGGGTGTCGCGGGCGTGCTGCTGAGCATCACGCTCGCGGTGCTGCTCACCTTGGCTCACCGCGGTCTGTCCGCTGGGCTGTTGCGGCTGAGCGAGGCCGCGCGACTGCGCCGTGAAGCGGACGAGCTGCAGCGCCTCGCCGAGTACGAGACCGCCGCCAAGGAGTCCGCGGTACGCGGTGCGGAGACCGAGCGCTCGCGCATCGAACGCGATCTGCACGACGGCGTCCAGCCCCAGTTGGTCTCGGTCGCCATGAACCTCTCGATGGCCGGTTCACGCATCGACACGGATCCCGCCGCGGCCAAGGAGCTCGTGGCGGAGGCGCACGGCACCACCAAGGCCGCGATCACCGAGCTGCGCCGGCTCGCCCGCGGGTTCCACCCCGCCGTGCTGGAGGATCGGGGGCTCGACGCCGCTCTGTCCGCCGTCGCCGCCCAGGCACCCTTCCCCGTGGACGTCTCCGTGAACGTCCCCCGGTTGCAGCCGCGCACGGAGGCGGCCATCTACTTCGCGGTCTCCGAGAGCCTCAGCAACGCGATCAAGTACTCGGGGGCGCGCTCTGCGGACGTCGCAGTGTCCATCCAGGACGGCGCCGCACCGGGCACGAACATCGTGGTCGCCGGTGTGCGCGACTTCGGCCGCGGCGGCGCCCGTGTGGTCCCCGGGGGCGGGCTCTCCGGGATCCAGGACCGGATCCGCTCGGCCGGGGGCAGGTTCTTCGTGAACTCGCCCGCAGGCGGGCCCACCGAGGTCATCGTGGAGCTGCCCCTCACGGGTGTCCCTCCGACGACGACGCACAGCGCCCCGCGCGCGTCCGGCACCGCATACCCCCCTCACCCCGGCCACGCCGACGGGGTCCACACCGCGCCCGGAACCGGTCCTACCGCGCACGGTGCGGCGGGGGCGGGAACGGGCGGAGCGGCGTCGTCGTCCGCCGGGCAGCACGGACGGGGGAACTGAGATGCGCATCGTGATCGCCGAGGACGCCGTGCTGCTGCGCGCCGGACTGGTCCGCCTGCTCACGGACGCGGGGCACGAGATCGTGGCCGAGACGGATACCGCCGAGGGACTCGTGCGGGCCGTGGAGGAACACCGGCCGGACTTCGCGCTCGTGGACGTGCGACTGCCACCCACCTTCACCGACGAGGGGATCCGCGCCGCGGTGCTCATCCGCTCGAGCCACCCCGGCGTGGCCGTGCTGGTGCTGTCCCAGTACGTGGAGGAGCGCTACGCGTCCGAGCTCATCGCGTCCCGCCGGGAGGGGCTGGGCTACCTGCTCAAGGACCGCGTGGCGGACGTGGACCAGTTCCTGGAATCCGTGCAGACCGTGGGCTCGGGCGGGACCGTGCTGGACCCGGAGGTGCTCACCCAGATCCTGGTGCGCTCGCGGCGCCGGGAGGACATGGAACTGCTGTCACCGCGCGAACGTGAGGTCCTGTCGCTCATGGCGCAGGGGCTGTCCAACGCATCCATTGCCACGAACCTCTACCTCACCGAATCGGCCGTGGAGAAACACATCGGCTCGATCTTCGCCAAGTTGGGCGTCACCTCCGAGACCGGCAACCGCAGGGTTCTGGCCGTTCTCAAGTACCTGGGCTACTCGGACCACTCTCTTTAGGACATCTCATGAGCAATCAGAATCCCTCGCATCCCACGCCCGATCCTCACAACGCAGCCGACCCCCGGGACCTGCCTGATCCTCGGAACGACCGTCCCGTGGGGCGCGGTGAGCGCCGCGCCTGGAACACCGCGACCGCCGTGGTGGGCGGTGTGGGTGCCCTCGCCCTGCTGCTCGGCGGGGCCGGAACCGCCACCGCGGTGGCCATGACACAGGAGCGGGACGGTTCGTGGACGGCGTCGTCGGACGTGGAACGGATCCGGATCGACGCCCCCTCGGGCATGGTCAGCGTGAACACGAGCCCGGCCGCTGATCGTGTCCAAGTGCAGTGGCACGAATCCGGATGGTCCTTGTCCGAGCGCGGCGTCATCCCGTCCGTTCGCGACGGCGTGCTGCAGCTGGATGTGCCCGGCCGGCCCTCTCAATGGGGTTCCGGCGTGCAGAGCGTCAGTATCACCGTTCCTCAGGACGGCCCGCGCACCTCGCTCGACCTCAAGAGCGGCACGGGAGCGGTGCACGTGAACGGCACGTACCGGGACGTGCGGACGAGGACCGATCTGGGGTCCATCAGCGCCACAGACGTGGAGGCCGCTGTGTTCGACGCCCACGCCACCACGGGTCAGGTGCTCCTGGACGGGGTCAGCGTGAAGAACCGGTTGGACGCGCATACCAACCAGGGCGGGGCGCTCGTGAACGTGCGGGGCACGGCTCCTCAGCGCACCTCGGTCACCGCGACCAGCGGGGTCTATGGGATCTCGATGCCCGCCGCCGACTACTGGTACCCGCAGGACAGCCAGCGCGACGTCGCGGACCCGCGGCACCCCGTGACCACGACGCCGGGGTCCAACGATCGGCCGGGTGGGGCTCGTTCCTCGGGTGCGCCCACCTCTCGGGACTCTACGGGCGACGACGCCGCGCGGCCGTCCGAGGTCAGCGCGGACACGGTGTGCGCCGCAGCCCCCGAGGGCCGGCCGTGCTTGTTCGTGTCGGGTACGCCGGTGGGCGTCAATGACTACTCCTACATGCGGGAGTGGAGCCAGGGGTGGGACGAAGTGGCCCGCGAGTACGGGGAGGCGCCTCGGTCTTCCGAGCGGGCTGCGGAGTCGAAACAGCCCATTGACCGTGCAACGGATGCGGCCACGGCATCCGCCACACCGTCCCCCGCCGACGGGAACTGAGACTCCCACTCCCGGGCGTACGGGTCCGGGAGTGGGCACCCCGCGTCACCGCTGACCAGGTGGGCGCGGGGTTTTTCATGGGCGTTTCCACGCGCCGGCGCGGTAGTGGTTGGTTACGTCCTACTGGGTGAAGGCGGCCACCCAGGCTGCCGAGCTGCACGAGGCTCTGGCCAAGGCACAGGACGATCATCTGCCCTAGGTGACGCTTGAGGGGGGGCACGTTGATTCCCACCGATCGGGTCGCCAAACGGACGGAGGCCGGTAATCACGCCTGGTACTCGGGCAAGCACAAGAGATTCGGCGATAATGTCCAAGTCATCGCCGACCCCAACGGCTTCCCGCTGTGGACCTCCCCAGTAGAACCCGGCTCCGCCCACGACATCACCGCAGCCCGGGCCCACTGCTGGGGCGCCCCGTACCCGATCGCCGCCAAGGGTTAGCCGACTTTAGCCGACAAGGGTTACCAAGGGGCTGGGATCGGGGTGCACACCCCCTTCAAAGGCTCCCGCCTCGGGTCCGATAACCGGCCATATGTAAAGCGGGAGGTCGCAGCGAGATCTGGAGGTCCTCTGCACTCCGCGGGCATTGGCCCCGGCATCCATGAGAGGAGTGCCGGGGCCGGGGTGGGTCAGAGGCCGGTGAAAGCGGTGAAGAAGCGGAAGAACACCGAGGCGGCCACCGCCACGTAGGTGATGGCCACCAGCGTCCAGGCCCACTCGGCGGCGAAGCGCACCAAACCCACGGGGGCGGGGATGACGCCGTGGACCAGGTTGCGCACGGTGAGCAGGATGGTCAGCGGGATCATCGCCGCCCACACGATCATGCAGTACAGGCACAGGATGTAGATGGAGAACAGCGCCTGGGACCACAACCAGATCGCGAACACCGCCCCGGCAGTGACCCCGGCCTGCAGGCCTACCCAGTACCAGCGCCCGAACCTCGCCCCGGACAGCAGCGCCATGGCGGTGGTGATGACCACGGCGAAGCCCACGATGCCGATCAGCGGGTTGGGGAAGCCGAACAGCTCCGACTGCCAGGTGCCCATCACCTGCCCGCAGGACACCCACGGGTTGATGTCACAGCTGGTGACGTGGTTGGGGTCGCGGTAGAGCTGAAGGCGTTCGAGCACCAGGATCGCCGAGGCGACCCACCCGATCACCCCGGCCACCAGCAGGATCAGGGCGAAGGGGCGGTGCCGGGCAAAGGCGGGGAGATCCGCCTCGGTCTCCGAGGGGGTGGGCTGGTGAGTTTCGGTCTGAGTCATGGTGCCGTTTCTGATGCAGGCGCCGCTACGGCGCAGGAAGGATGTCGAGGGCCGAGATGGCCGCCACGTTTTAGAGGGTTGTGCTCGGTTTGGAGGACGGGGAGGGTTGGTGGGGAGCCACTTGTCGCAACCCCCGCCAGCCGATCCACGCGGCGATCAGCAGAAGTGCCCCGCCGAGGTAGAAGACGGCACGGATGCCGAACAGGTCCGCGGCGATGCCTCCGAGCAGCAGGGAGATGAGTCGTCCGGACTGCCAGAGCATGTCGAAGGTGGCGAAGATGCGCCCGCGCAGCTTTTCGGGCACTTCGGCCTGGAGCAAGGAGTTGAAGGTGACGGCCCCGGTCGAGGTTCCCAGCCCGTAGACGAGGAGGGTGGCCATGGCCGAGGCCAGCCCGGTGATGCTCGCCAGAACGGCATCGACCAGTCCGCGGAGCACGAACGGGCCCAGGACGTAGCCGGGGCGGCGGGGGTTGTCGGTGATCTTGGACAGGATCAACGGGCCGACGGCCGCGCCGACGCCGATCGCTCCCAGGAGCAGGCCATAGTCGCTGTCTTTGAGGCCCAGGTGGTCTTTTGCCAGCACGACCAGTAGCGCCCCGGTGGCCCCGGCGGAGAGGGCGGCCAGGAACTGGGTGATGGCCAGGGCGCGCAGCAGACGGTGGGAGCCGAGCTCGGAGAGCCCTTCACGAGCATCCCGGTACCACGAGGAACGCTCCGTGCGGGCCGGGTGAGCGGGAACCTGCAGCCTCAGCAGGGCCGCAGCCGAGACGAGGTAGCTGGCGGCGTTGATCCAGAACGCCCAGTCATAGCCGAAGGCGGCGACCACGATCCCGGCCAGGGGGGCCAGCACGATCTGGGAGAGCACGGCGGCGGTCCACAGCCCGCTGTTGGCGGCCACCAGCTCTCGCTCTTTGACCAGTGCCGGCAGCACCGATTGCGCCGCGGGGTTGAAGAAGACGGCTCCGGCCGACAGTCCGATGGCGATGAGATAGACGGGGACGACGTGGCTGTCCACGAAGGGCAGGGCGAAGGCCAGACCGGCGCGGAGCAGATCGGCGGCGATCATCACCTGGACCCGCGGCAATCGGTCCACCAGGGACCCGGCCAGGGGCGCCAGCAGCAGGACGGGGAGGATCTCGGCGATCACGACCCCGGAGACCCCCAGTCCCGAGCCGGTCAGGGAGTAGACCAGCAGGACCAGGGCCACCGTGTTGAAGGCGTCCCCCCATTGGGAGATGGTGCGGGCGGTCCACAGCATCCGGTACGGGCGCTGTGTGAGCAGGGCGGGGACGGAGGTCCGTGGGGCCATGTCTCCTCTTCGTCGAAGCATCTATCGGATCGGGGGGCAGTGCCTCACGTCGCGGGCTGTTGCTGTCGGTAGCGCACTTCCGGGACGCCACAGGTGGGGGTTCCCGGCGACCGGGCTTTAATTCTGTGCTGACGGTTGGGCGCGGGTGAGCGCCTCTTCCAGGTCCGCGTCGTGGATCAGGCCGTCGAGGCGATCGATTTCGCGGCCCTGCCGCAGCAGGAGGATCGTGGGGATGGACTGGACGCCGAACCTCTCAGCGGTGGGCAGATCCACGTCGATGTCGATGCGGTAGCCGGTGAAGGCATCGGGGTGGCGTTGCACGAAGCGGTTCAGGCGCGGTTCCAGTGCCCGGCAGGGGGCGCAGGAGCCTTGCCAGAAGTCCAGCAACACCAGTCCAGGGCGGGCCAGGGCCGCCTCGAGCTGGTGGTGGCGCAGGATCGGGAACTCGCTCATGGGATTTCCTTCCCGGACGGTCGCTCCTGACCACTCAGTGCTCCCGCCGGTGGCGGCACCGCGCGGTCAGAGGCGCCTAGTCCTCGTGGTGGGTGCGTCCGACGCTGCCGATGGCTTCGAACAGCAGTGACGGACGCCCGCCGAGGCTGTTGATGAAGATGGTGGTCACGGACAGGGCCATGGCCACCATCGCCCACACCGGGTAGACCAGCCCGGTGGTGGCCGCGGGGATGCCGATGCCGTTGAACACGAAGGCCAGGGCGACGTTCTGCCGGGTGCGTCGGTAGCTGGAGCGGCTGGTGTCGCGGGCCTCGAGGATGGCGGTGAGGTCGTCGCGGACGATGACCACATCGGCCGATTCCACGGCGATGTCGGTGCCCCCGCCCATGGCGATGCCGACGTCGGCCTGCATTAGGGCCGGGGCGTCGTTGATCCCGTCCCCGACCATGGCCACCCGGGTGCCTCCGGTCTGGAGCTGGCGCACCAGCGCCGCCTTGTCCTCGGGCAGGATCCCGGCCCGCACCTCCTCGATGCCGACCTCGGCGGCCACATGGGCGGCGGCCCGGTGGTTGTCACCGGTGGCCAGCACGGGACGGATCCCGGCCTGGCGCAGGGCTGCGACCGCTTCGATGGCCTCGGGGCGGATCTCGTCACCCAGGGCGATCACCCCGGACAGCTGCTGGTCGACGGCCACGGCGACCACGGTGCGCCCGATCCCTTCCAGGGCCTCGATGGACCCGGCCAGCCGGTCGAGGCCGATCCCGCGCTGGCGCAGGAACTCGGGTCGGCCCACCAGCACCTCGTGGCCTTCGACGTGGGCGGTGACGCCGAACCCGGTCACGGTGCGGAAATCCTGGGCCGCGGGGATGGTGAGGTGGCGTTGCTCGGCGGCGGTCACCACCGCCCGGGCCAGGGGGTGCTCGGAGGGGTGCTCGGCGGCGGCGGCCAGAGCCAGCAGCCGCGCGGGGTCGTCGACCGCTTCGATCTCGTGGACGGCCGGGCGTCCTTGGGTGAGGGTGCCGGTCTTGTCCAGCACGATGGTGCGGACCTGCCCGAAGGTCTGGAACGCCTCCCCGGTGCGCATGATGATCCCACGGTCGGCGGCCTCCCCGGCCGCACGCACGATCGCCAGCGGGGCGGCGATTCCCACCGCGCAGGGGTAGCCCATCACCAGCACCCCGATGCCGGCGAACACGGCCCGGCGTACCTCCGGCTCCCCGGTCACGGCCCAGGAGCCGGCCAGCCACCCGGTCAGGGCGGTGGCGGCGACGATGAGCACGGTGGGGGTGTAGACGCGCAGGACCTTGTCGACCAGGTGCAGGATCCCGGGTTTCAGGGCCCTAGCGTCCTCGACGTGGCGCACCACCTGGGCCAGGAAGCTCTCGGCCCCGGTGCGGGTGACCTCCACCAGCAGGGATCCGGCGCCGTTGATGGACCCGCCGATCACCTCGTCGCCGGTGGTGCGTTCAGTGGGCACCGGTTCCCCGGTGACCAGGGACAGGTCCACCGTGGAGTGGCCCTCCAGGACCCGCCCGTCCACGGGCACCCGCTCCCCCGGGCGGATGCGCACCCGGTCCCCGGTGGCCACCTGCTCCAGCGGGATCTCCTCTTCCCGGCCGTTGCGGATGACCCGGGCGGTGTCCGGTTGCAGCTCCAGCAGTTTGCGCACCGCCTGGCTGGAACGGGTCTTCACCAGCAGGGACAGCCACTCGGAGAAGATGTGGTAGTTGGCCACCAGCACGGTCACGGCGAAGAACGGGGCGGTCGGGTAGTCCTCGAAGACCCCGGTCAACCCGATGATCCCACCGGCGATGCCGGCGAAGGCCCCGATCTCCAGCAGCACGTGCTGGTTGAGGATTCTCCGGCGGGCCGCCTGGACGGCCATGCGCAGAATGTGCGGGGCCACCCCGAAGACCACCGCCACCGCCAGGACCCCGGTGGCCCACCCGGCGGCGGTGCCGGAGATGAGCCCGGCCTCCCGCCCGGCCCACGCCAACGCACCCGGGGTGATGAGGGCCAGGGCCCCCAGTCCCGCCCGGATCTTCCCGGCCGGCAGCAGGATCGCGTAGGCGACCGGAACCATCAGCGCCACCACGGAGGCCGGGACCAGCACGGACCAGATCCCGGAGACCTCCAGGATCAGCGCGATGGCAGTGAGGCTGGCGGCCACCGCGGCGAGCAGGCGCTGACCCTCCCGGATCAGATCGGCTTCCTCCTCCTCGAACGGGCGCAGCTTACGCGGGTCGTAGAGGTCGTAGCCGATATCGCGCAGTGTGCCCAGGATCTGCTGCGGGACGATCACCGCCGGGTCGTAGTCGATCAACGCCTGCTCGTGGGTCAGGCTCACGGCGACCTGCTCGACCCCGGCCATCCGGCCCAGGGCCTTTTCGATCGTGCCGGTGCACAAGGAGCAGTGCAGCCCGGCGATGCGGGCCCGGATCCGGGCGTGGCCTTCCAGGTGGCTGGGTTCTTCGGCCCACAGCTGGGTGTCCTGGGCAGCGGTCTGGGTGACCATCAGGACGAGGGGGTGGTGCCGGCCACGGTGTAACCGGCCGTTTCCACCCGCTCGGCCACCGCCTGCTGGGTGGTCACCGCCGGATCGAAGCGCACCACGACTTCACCGCTGCGGTAATCGGCGGTTGCCTCGCTGACGCCCTCCAGGCGCCGCAGGGCCGTGCCCAGCCGCTGCTCGCAGTTGGCGCAGTCCATGCCTTCGACCTGCAATGTCACCGTCGTGGCCATGATGCTCACCTTCACCTTGCGTTGGGACGAATCGGTTCGGGCCGCCCCTGCCCTTTCGCAGGGAACGGGCCGTGCCCTCACGCTAAACCTTCCACTCGACTGGAAAGTCAAGGGGTGTCGGACGTCAGGCCCGCGGAAGGGGTTGACCTTCTCGCGGCGGGAAGGTCAAGGCTGAAGAGGTCCGACTCCACACCAGTGAAAGGTCCATGCCATGCCCATGATCGAGGATCAGATCAAGCAGGTCATCGCCGCCCTCAGCGACTGTCTGGCGTTGTGCAGCGCCTGCGCTCAGGGGTGCGCCGAGCAAGGGGACAAGGACCTGGCCCGGTGCATCTCGCTGTGCTCGGACTGCGCCCAGTTGTGCGCCGCCTGCATCCCGTTGCTGGCCCGCGGCAGCGAACTGGCGCCGGAACTGTGCCGGGTGTGCGCCGAGGCCTGTGACCGGTGCGCCGCAGAGTGCGACCGCACCGGCATGAGCGAATGCGCCCAGGCTTGCCGGGCGGCCGCCGAGGCCTGCCGTCAGGTGGTCTCGGCCTGAACCATTGCCTCGGAGGCCGATCCGGTTGTGTGCCGGTCGTGCTCGATCAGCTGGCACGTGCACCCCTCCTGGGGTGCGGGAAGCTGGTCGGCCTCCGAGACGATCTGCACCAGGTGCTCGCGCAACACCTGAAGCTCATGGATGCGTTGCCCGATCCCTTCCAGCTGGGATTCCAGGACGCCGCGCACATAGCCGCACGGGGCCTCGTTGCGCTCACGGATGGCCAGGATCTGCCGGATCTCCTCCAGGCTCACCCCCAGCCGCTGGGCGCTGCGGATGAACGTGAGGCGGTCGACGAAGGACTGCTCATAGTCCCGGTACCCCGAGGTGGTCCGGGCCGGTTCGGGCAACACCCCGATGGACTCGTAGTAGCGGATCGTCTTGGTGGAGACGCCGGACAGCTGAGCCAGTTCGCCGATCTTCATGGGTCCTCCTACGGAAAATGTTACAGCTGGCGGGAAGGTTCAGATCCTTCCCCCGGGGCGCCAGCGAAGGCTGTGGAACGCAGCCCTGGATTCCCGTGTCCCGCTGGAGCCGGTGGCACCGGATTCACCGGTGCGGGGTGAACCGTCGCGTCGGAGGAGCCGGGGAGGGCCCGTGCTCGGTGGTGCGATGCCCGCGCATCGAGGTCGCACACGCCACCCCGGCGACCGCGCCTTCGGCGATGGCCACCGAGACCAGTTGCATCCCAGGGGTGATGTCCCCGGCGGCGTAGACGCCGTCGACACTGGTGAGCTGAAAGCCATCCACAGCGATCTGCCCGTGGTCATCAAGCTCGCACCCCAGCTGGGCAGCGAGGCCGTTGGTGGGGTGGTGGGCGTAGGAGAAGAACACCTTCTGCACCTCCACCACGGTCCCGTCCTCCAAGCACAGCCCATCCAGGGCCCCCGGGGCCCCGACCAGAGCCTGGGCCACCCCGTCCACGACGCCGATCCCGTGCTCGGCCAGCGTGGCGCGCTGGGCCTCGTCAAAGGCCCGGTCGGTGGTGTCGGTGACGATGCACACGGCCCCGGCCCACTCCAGCAATTCGGCGGCGTAGGCGGGCACGTGCTCCCCGGATCCCAGGACGATCACGGTGGCTCCGCGGGCGGTGTACCCGTCGCAGGCCGGGCAGTGATGCACATCGGTCCCGTAGTGCGCATCGATCCCGGAGATCTGCGGCACCTCGTCGCGGACCCCGGTGGCCAGCACCACCCGTCCGACGGTGACCTGGGCGCCGTCGATCGTGGCCAAAAACCGGCCCTCGCCGGTGCGTTCCAGGGTGCTGACCCTGGCCTCGTGGACGCTCACCTGTGGGTACTGGACCAGGTCGGCGCGGGCCTGGGCCAGCAGTGCACTGGGGCTGATCGGGTCCCGGCCCAGCAGGCCGTGCACCTGGTCCGTGAACCGGTTGCGGTACTGGCCGGCATCCACCACCAAGGTGCGGCGCTGATACCGACCCAGCCAGGTGGCAGCCGACAGTCCGGCGGCGCCGCCACCGATGATCAGGGCATCAACGTCAGCAGGAAGAGAAGTGCTCATCGGTCCTCTACGGGTCGTGGGGCAACCCGTCGATTCTCAACGTTCCAGCAGAAGGAAGGTCAACCAGTCACCACGACCACCCCCAAGGCCATGTACACCAGCTTGTGGCCTGTCCGCTTCGGGATGATCTGCGGCATGAGGAATCAGCAGCAGCTGGGCTGCTTGCCGGCCGGACCGGCGGCACCCGTCGCGGCGGGCTGGGTCTCGGTGGTGCAGCAGGTGCCGTCGCCGGCCACCGCGGACTGCTCGGGATCGGTTTGACCCTCCAGGTCAGGACGGGCATCGGCGGTGACGGTGTAGATCTCCCACGGTTCGGTGCCGGGGGCGGTGACCCAGACCTTGTCCTGGACGGCGTAGCAGCAGGTGGTCTCCTCCTCAGGGCGGGTAGCCAGCCCGGCCTCGGCCAGGCGGGCAGCGGCGGCGTTGACGATCTCGGTGGACTCGACCTCCACCCCGAGGTGATCCATCCTCGTCCCCTCCCCCGGCTCGCCCTCGAGCAGGACGAGCTTGAGCGGGGGCTCGGTGATGGCGAAGTTGGCGTAGCCGGGCCGGCGCTTGGCCGGGGCGGTGTTGAACAGCTTCGAGTAGAACGTGATGGAGGCCTCGAGGTCGGCAACACGCAGGGCGAGCTGAACTCTGGACATGACGGGCTCCTTTCCGGAAAAGACGGCCACCATAAGATATAGACCGCCGTCGATGTACTAACGTTGCCACCGGCATCGACGTGGGTCAATATTGATGCATGTCTATTTCTGGTGACGATGCCTCTGTGACGCCGACGGCCCTGGCGTGCTGCGCTCCGCTGTCGCGAGAACCGCTGGGGCGGGAGCGGGCGGAGCGGATCGCCCCGTTGTTGAAGGCCCTGGCCGATCCGGTGCGGTTGCAGCTGCTGTCGATGGTGCTCTCCCACCCCGGTGGGGAGGCGTGCGTGTGCGACCTGCTCCCGGCCTTCGAGCTGTCCCAGCCCACGATCAGCCACCATCTGAAGGTCTTGCACGAGGCCGGGTTGCTGGAGCGGGACAAGCGTGGGGTGTGGGTGTACTACCGCACCCGCCCGGAGGCGATGGAGGCCCTGGTGACCCTGTTCGCCCCCGAGGCGGCCACCGTATGAGCGGCACACCGCCGCGCATGAACGACGCGGTGAGGCCACACGTGGCGCACGGTGACACCGGGGCGGTCACCCTGGCGGGGTTGGAGGAGCGGCACTGGCCGGCCGTGCGGGAGATCTACGTCGCCGGCATCGCCACCGGCCAGGCCACCTTCGAGTCCCAGCCGCCGAGCTGGGCACGCTTCGCGGCGGGCAAGCCGCCGCGTTTGCGCCACGTGGCCGTGGACGAAGACGGAACGGTGCTGGGCTGGGTCGCCGCCTCCCCGGTCTCGGCCCGGACCGTGTACGCGGGGGTGGTGGAGGAGTCCGTCTACGTCCACCCTGCGGCGTCCGGGCGCGGTGTCGGGCGTCTCCTGCTGGAGACCCTGATCGCCTCGGCGGAGGCCGCCGGGGTGTGGACGATCGAGGCGAAGATTTTTCCGGAGAACACCGCCAGCCTGGCCCTGCACCGCAAGGTGGGCTTCGAGACGGTCGGGGTGCGCCGGCGTCTGGGGTTGATGAGTCACGGTCCCCAGGGTGGGCAGTGGCGCGATGTGCTCTTGCTGGAGCGGCGCAGCGCCACCGTCGGCATCTGAACCCCACCCCTGAAGGTTGGTGGGCCTGCCCGGGTCAGCGGGCGGGAACCGGCGCCGGGGCGGTCAGCTGCCGCTTCAGGGCGGCGGCAGTGGCCTTGGCGGTGGGGCCGACCCCGATGAGGGTGGCCGAGCCGGGCCCGGTCCAGTCCCCATAGCCGACCAGGTACAGGCCCGGCACCTTTACCGAGGCCGTGCCGTCGGTGCGGATCGTCCCATCGGCCTCGTGTACATGCAGAGGCCGCAGGTGGCGCAGGGCCGGGCGGAATCCGGTGCACCAGATCACCGCGTCCACCTCTTGCTCCTGCCCTTTGGCCCAGGTGATGCCGGTGCGGGTGAAGCGGGTGAACATCGGGGTGGGGTGCAGGAGCCTCGCGTCCCGGGCGCGCTTCACCGGGGGCACCACGACGATGTTGCCCAGTGCGGCGACCCCGCCGGGGTCCGGCTGCCCGGCCGCCAGGGCCTGGGCGCGGGCGGTGGCGATGCGGAACAGTTCGCGTCCGTCGACCTCGTCGGGCAGATACTGCGGGGCCCCGTTCAGGCACCAGGTGACCTGGCTGGTGGCGGTGAGATCAGCGGCGATCTGGGCGGCGGAGTTTGCCCCGCCGACCACGACCACCCGCTGGGCCGCATAGGGGGCGGGGCCGGTGTAGTGGGCGCTGTGCACCTGGGTTCCGCGGAAGTCGCGTTGGCCGGGGAGGGCAGGCCAGAACGGCTGGGACCAGGTGCCGGTCGCACTGACCACCGCCCGGGCGCGCCACTGCCCCTTGGTGGTCTGCAGGCGGAAGCCTTCCTCGTCGCGGTGCACCGCGCTCACGCGCACGGGCCGGTGGACGGGCAGCTCATAGCGGGTCTCGTAGTCGGTGAGGTAGTCGATCACATGGGTCGCGTCCGGGTTCTCCGCCCCGGTGGTGGGCATGAGCCTCCCGGGCAGGGAGGAGTAGCCGGCCGGGGAGAACAACCTCAGGGAGTCCCAGGTGTGCCGCCAGGCCCCGCCCGGGCTGTGCTGGTCGTCGAGGAGCACGAAGGACAGGTTCGTGCGGCGGCGCAGGAACCAGCCCACGGCCAGCCCGGCCTGTCCGGCCCCGATGATCACCACATCCACCTGATGCTCCACGGTGGTCAGCCTCCCTTGGCTCGCCCACGGGCTCGGCCCCGCCCCGCACGACACGGGAGCGGGGCCGAGCCTGAGGGGTTGGTCAGTCGCGGAGCTGGTCCCACAACGCCTGCACCCGGGCGTCGATCGCCTCGACGATCTCCCGCACGCCCTCCAGGGTCTGTTCGGAGGGGTCAGCCACCGCCCAGTCCAGGTAGCGCTTGCCCGGATACACCGGGCAGGCGTCCCCGCAGCCCATGGTGATCACGTAGTCGGCGGCACGCACCACGTCGTCGGTCAACGGTTTGGGGTAGGCCCCCGACAGGTCGATCCCACGCTCGGCCAGGGCTTCGACGACCAGAGGGTGGACCTCGGCCCCGGGCAGGGACCCAGCGGAGCGGACCTCCACCTGCTCCCCGGCGTAGTGGGCCAGCAGGGCCGCGGCGATCTGGGAGCGGCCGATGTTGTGCACGCACACGAACAGCACCTGCGCCACCGGCTTGTCGATCTTGCCCTGAGACTGGGCCAAGGCCCGCAGCCGGTCATCGGCGAAGTGCCCGGCAGTGGCCGCCAGATAGGTGCGGATCCGCGCGGTACGCGACAGCGTCGCGTAGGACTCGAAGACGTAGCGCTCCACCGTCTCCGGGGAGAAGATCCCCTCGTAGCGCTCCGCCAGGTGGGCGGCGGTGCGGGTCAGGACGTGGGTGTCGAGTTCGGAGGTGGAGGTGGACTCGGTCATGGCGACTCCTGGTTCCGTGAAGTGATGGTCAGCAACAGGACGAGCGGACGGAGACCGGGACGAGCCCGAGGGTGACCGGCTGCGGCCCCGAGCAACAGGCATCAACCAGCTCCTCAGCCACGGCCGGGGCACAGCAGCCCTGAGTCTCAGCGCCGGGGGCCGGGAGGTCGCAGGAGCCACCGAGGTCGGTGGAGCACACCCCGGTCTCGGGCAGCACCAGCTGCACGTCGTCGGCCGCGGCGCGGTCCCCGGCCAGGGCCGCGGCAATGGAGCGGACCTGCTCGTAGCCGGTGGCCATCAGGAAGGTCGGGGCCCGCCCGTAGGACTTCATGCCCACGATGTAGAAGCCCGGTTCGGGGTGTGCCAGCAGCTTCTCCCCGTGCGGAGCCACGGAGCCGCAGGAGTGGACCTCCGGATCGATCAGCGGGCCCAACTGGCGCGGGGCGTCCACGGCCGCATCCAGCTCCAGGCGCAGCTCCGCCAGCATGCCCAGGTCGGGGCGGAAGCCGGTGGCCGGCACCAGCAGATCCACGGTGAGCTCCTGGTCGCCGGCCGGGGTGGTGGCCCGCACGGTCAGGCCGTGCTCGCCAGGGGTGAAGCCGGTGATGACGAAGGAGGTGTGCACCTCGATCACCCCGGATTCCACGAGGTGGCGCAGCCGGGTGCCCAGGGCCCCGCGGGCGGCCAGCTCGTCGCGGTCCTCCCCGCCGTAGACGCCGGCGACATCAGCAGAGCGCACAGCCCAGCAGATCCGGGTGTCCGGCTCGGTCTCGGCCAGAGCACCCAGCTCGAGCAAGGTGTTGGCCGCCGAGTGTCCGGCACCGACGACCAGGACGTGACGGCCGGCGAAGCGGCCCCGGTCGCGGCCGGTGACGTCGGGCAGCGGGGCGGTGATGCGTCCCACGGCGAGGGCCTCAGCCTCGCCCGGTGCCGGCAGGCCGGCCATCCCCAGCGGGTTGGGCGTTGACCAAGTGCCAGAGGCATCAAGCACCGCCGAGGCCCGGAGGTCCGCGCACGTGCCGTCGGGGTGCTGGAGACGGACCAGGAACGGGGTGGTCTCCCGGCCAGTGGTGCGGGTCTTGTCCATCCCGGCCCGGGAGACAGCGAGCACGCGGGTGCCGGTGCGGATCCGCGGGCCCAGGGCCTGGGTGGCGGCCAGGGGTTCCAGGTACTGCTCCACCAGCTCGGCCCCGGTGGGCAGGACCTCGGGGTCCGGGGCAGCCCAGCCTTCCGTCGCCAGCAGGCGGGCGGCGGCGGCGTCGATGTTGTAGCGCCACGGGGAGAACAGGCGGGTGTGGCCCCACTCCCGGATCGCGGCCCCGACCTGGGGGCCGGCCTCGATGATCATCGGGTGCAGGCCACGTTCCACCAGGTGGGCGGCCGCGGCCAGGCCCACCGGTCCGGCGCCGATGACCACGACCGGCAGCTCCGTGATGTCCGTGGTGATTCCTGTGGTGTCAGCGGTGGCCTCAGGCATGGGTGGTCTCCTCCACAAGGGCGGTGGCGATGGAGTCGGCGTCCTCGAGGGCGGCCAGGTAGCGTTCGGCGTCCAGGGCGGCGGCGCATCCGGTGCCGGCGGCGGTGATGGCCTGGCGGTAGCGGTGGTCCACCGCGTCCCCGCAGGCGAAAACCCCGGAAAGGTTGGTGACGGTGGTGGGGGCATCCACGACGATGTAGCCGTCGCCGTCCAGCTCCAGCTGACCGGCCACCAGTTCCGTGCGCGGGAGGTGGCCGATGGCGACGAACACGCCGGTGGCGGCCAGTTCCTGGGTGGCGCCGGTGGTGGTGTCGGTCAGGGTCACCCCGGTGACCTTGTCGGTGCCGTGGATGGCGGTGACCGCGCTGTGGTAGGCGAAGTGGATCTTCTCGTTGTCCTTGGCCCGCTGAGCCATGATCCTCGAGGCCCGCAGGGCGTCGCGGCGCACGACCACGGTCACCGAGGCCGCGAAGCGGGTGAGGAAGATCGCCTCCTCCATGGCGGAGTCCCCGCCGCCAACCACGACGATGTCCTGATCGCGGAAGAAGAACCCGTCGCAGGTCGCACACCAGGACACCCCGTGACCGCTGAGCCTCTTCTCCTCGGGCAGGCCCAGTTCCTTGTAGGCGGAGCCGGTGGCCACGATGACCGCCGGGGCCCGGTAGGTCTTCCCCTCCAGGGTGGTGACCTCCTTCAGGTGACCCTTCAGATCCACGGTGGCGGCGTCGTCGTACTCGACGATCGCCCCGAAGCGTTCGGCCTGCTCGCTCAGGCCCGCCATGAGCTCCGGGCCCTGGATGCCACCGGGGAAGCCGGGGAAGTTCTCGACCTCGGTGGTGTTCATCAGCGCCCCGCCGTGGGTGACGGACCCGGCGATCACCCGCGGGGTGAGCCCGGCCCGGGCGGCGTAGATCGCGGCGGTGTAGCCGGCCGGGCCGGAACCGATGATGATCAGCTTGTCCGTCGCAGTGACCGTCGCAGTGACCGTCGCGGGGTCGGTGGTGGTGTTCGTGGTCATGGCCGCCCCGCCCTTACTTGGTGGCGGTGGTGTCGCCGGCGGGCAGCAGCTCGGAGATCAGCTGCTGGATCCGGGCCTTGATCTCATCGCGGATCGGCCGGACGGACTCCACGCCCTTGCCGGCCGGGTCCTCCAGCTTCCAGTCCTCATACCGCTTGCCCGGGAAAAACGGGCAGGCATCCCCGCAGCCCATGGTGATCACCACATCCGAGTCCTGCACGGCCTCGGTGGTGAGGATCTTGGGCGTCTGGGCGCTCATGTCGATGCCCTCCTCAGCCATGGCTTCCACGGCGGCCGGGTTCACCGCATCGGCCGGGGCGGAGCCGGCCAAGCGCACCTCGATGCGCCCGCCCGAGAGGTGGGTGAGGTAAGCGGCGGCCATCTGGGACCGGCCGGCGTTGTGCACGCACACGAACAAGACGGAGGGCTTGTCCGTGGCCTCGGCCGGGGTCGTCACGGTGGTCTCGGGGGTGGTCTCAGCAGTCATGGGGATCATCCGTTCTGTCGGAAGGGGGAAGAGGAAAGGGAGGATGGTTCAGGCGGGGTTGCCGTCGGTGAGCTCGGTGAGCAGGACCTGGACGCGGGCGTCGATGTCATCGCGGACCAGCCGCATCCGCTCCGCACCCTCGATGCCGCGGGCGGAGGGCTCGTCGGTGTGCCAGGTCTCAATGGTCCCGGTCATGCCCTCGACCGGATCCACCCGGGCCTCGTCGCCCAGCACGATCACCCGGTCCACCCGGCGCAGCAGGTCAGGGTCGATGGGCTTCGGGTGCCCGTGGGACATGTCGGCGCCGACCTCGGCGATCACCTCGGCGGAGAGGGCGTTAATCGCCTTTCCCGGCTTGGTGCCGGCGGAGTGGACCTCCACGGCACCTGCGGCGCGCTTTTCCATGAGGGCGGCGGCCATCTGCGACTTGCCGCCGTTCTTGGCGCACACGAACAGGACGGAGGGCTTCTCGGTGCTCATCGCGGGTACTCCTCAGGTAAGGGCGGAAGGTCAGCGGGTGGGGACGGTCGGGTCGTGCGGGAAGAGCTTGCGCCCGGCCCACAGGGACACGTAGACCAAGGCCACCAGGACCGGGACCTCGATCAGGGGCCCGACGACCCCGGCCAGGGCCTGCCCCGAGGTGACCCCGAAGGTGCCGATGGCCACCGCGATGGCCAGCTCGAAGTTGTTGCCGGCGGCGGTGAAGGCCACGGTGGTGGACCTCGCGTAGTTCAGCCCCAGTGCCCGGGAGGCCAGCAGGCCGATGCCGAACATGAGGAAGAAGTAGGCCAGCAGCGGCCAGGCGATGCGCACCACGTCCCAGGGGTTGGAGGTGATCGCCTCGCCCTGCAGGGCGAAGAGCAGCACGATGGTGAACAGCAGCCCGTAGAGCGCCCAGGGGCCCAGCTTCGGCAGGAAGCTGTTCTCGTACCACTCCCGGCCCTTGGCCCTCTCGCCCAGGGTGCGGGTGAGGAACCCGGCAACCAGCGGGATGCCCAGGAAGACGAGCACGGAGACGACGATGGACCACACGGAGAACTCCGCCGACGTCGTCGGCAGCCCCAGCCAGGAGGGCAGGACCTGGAGGTAGAACCAGCCCAGGGCGCCGAAGGCGATGACCTGGAAGACGGAGTTGATCGCCACCAGCACGGCGGCCGCTTCACGGTCGCCGCAGGCGAGGTCGTTCCAGATCAGCACCATGGCGATGCACCGGGCCAGCCCCACGATGATCAGCCCCGTGCGGTACTCCGGCAGGTCGGGGAGGAAGATCCAGGCCAGGGCGAACATGAGTGCGGGCCCGACGATCCAGTTCAGCACCAGGGAGGCGCCCATCAGGCGGCGGTCCCCGGCCACGCGATGGGTCTCGTCGTAGCGGACCTTGGCCAGCACCGGGTACATCATTACCAGCAGCCCGACGGCAATCGGCAGGGAGACCTCCCCGATCTTCACGGCCTCCAGGGCGGTGTTCAGGCCCGGGACGAACCGGCCCAGGGCCAGGCCGGCGATCATGGCAATGATGATCCAGGCGGGCAGCCAGCGGTCGAGGAAGGACAGGTCCTTCATCACCCCCTGGTGGACGGCGGGGGCAGTGGTGGTGTTGCTCATGGGCAGACTCAGTCCTTCGTATCGACGACGATCTATCGGAAACATTAGGGGGTCGCATCGACAGTCGTCAATGTAGAATGGGGTGATGACTCTCGCACCCGACCTTCACGCCACCACCGCCGATCAGTGCAGCCCTGGCGCACCGGATACGGAGTGCTGCTCGCTCTGGGGCGGACCCATGACCGTGGACGATGCCCAGCGGATCGCCGGGCGACTCAAGGCCCTGTCCGATCCCACGCGCCTGCGCCTGCTCTCCCATGTGGCCGCCCAAGGTTGCGGAGCGGCCTGCGTATGCGACCTGACCGCGATGGTGGGCATCAGCCAGCCCACCGTGAGCCACCACATGAAGAAGCTCGTGGACGCCGGGTTGCTGACCCGTGAACAGCACGGGAAGTGGGCCCACTACTCCGTGGTGCCCGACGCCTTCGCCGAGCTGCGGGCATTCCTGGACCTGCGCTGAGGCCCCGGTTTTAGGGCGCTCGAGCCTGTGCTCTCTCCGCCATTCCGGACACTGCATGAGGGGATGACCACGATGAACAGCACACCGCTCACCCGCCAAGCAATCCATGACGAGCTCGAGCGGGTTCGGGCTGACTTCCACGCCCTGGTGTCCATGGCGAGCCCGACGGATCTGCGCCGGCCTTCAGCCGGCACCCGCTGGACCAACGGGCAATTGCTGTTCCACATGTTCTTCGGCTACCTCGTCGTGCTGCGCCTGCTACCGCTGGTGCGCCTGATGGGTCGCCTCCCCGATACGGTCAGCCGGACCTTCGCCCGGATACTGGAGGCCGGCACCGGCCCCTTCCACGCCATCAACTACGTCAGCGACCGGGGTGCAGCCCGGGTCATTCACGGCGCGCGGCTTCTCCGGTGGTTTGACCGCACCGTCGACACCCTGCAGGCCCGGCTCGAAGCCGAGCCTGCAGGCACGCTGGCCCGCGGCATGCACATGCCGGTGCACTGGGACCCCTACTTCCATGACTGGATGAGTCTGACCGAGATCTACCACTACGGCACCCAGCACTACGAACACCACCGCCAGCAGCTCACCATCACCCCAGCATCGTGAAACCACCCCATCTCACGGGCTCGGCAATGCAGTCGGGGCACCGGCCTACACGCCATCCAATTCGACGACGAGCATCCGATCAGATGGTCGTCGGAATGAGCAGTTCGCGGATCCGCCGATAGAGGGTGGCCCTGGACATCCCGAGGTCACGGGCGACCTGGGTGGCCGGTCCCCGGCCTCGATCAGTCGAAGGGCGTTGCGGATCTGGGAATCAGTGAAGGTCTGCCTTCGCCCGCCGAGGTCCTTGCCGGCGGCCCGGCGCTTGGCCACCGAGTCGGTGATGCGCTCTCATTTGATCTCCAGCTCCATCTGGGCCAGAGCCGCCATGACGGTGAAGACCATGGACCCCATTGGGGTGTGGGTGTCCACGTCTCCCCCACCCAGATTGAGCACCCGCAGACCGGCGCCTTTGCCCCCTAGCTGATCCGCAAAAGCGAGCATGTTCTGTGTCGACCGCCCCAGACGATCCAATGTCGTGATCACTAGGGTGTCGCCGCTATCCAGGGCATCCACAGCCTTGTCGAAGGAGGGACGGGATGCGCGTCCTCCAGACACTCCATGGTCGACATAGAGATCATCGCGCCGTACGCCCACGTTCAACAGGTCAGACACTTGACGGTCGGCATCCTGCTGCCGCGTCGACACGCGCGCGTACCCAATCAACTTGCCCACGTCATCCCCTATGTGTCTCGCAACCTACGGTGAGCATCCGATTCTAGGCACATGGATAAAGCACATAGCTACGAGACACCTCGCACCGCGGAAACATGCGGGCACGAAAAAGTTCGACGAGACGTCTCGCATCCCATGGGTTTCGAGGAGCACCCGTGGCTGATGGTTCGCCACGCCGATGACCATGTGCATGTGGTGGTGTGCCGGGTCAACGACGAGGGCAAGGTGTGGCACGGGCGCAACGACCGGCGCGCGGCCCAGAGCGCGTGCACCCGCCTAAAGTTGGAGCACGATTTGCAGACCGCGCCGCGGCGCAGCGAGGCGGGCCGCGGTAAACGCTCGGTACTCGCAGTGCGTCAGCAGCAGGAGCAACAGGCTGAGGTGGCGGCGGCCCGCCGCGCGGAGTGGGAGCAGATCCGCAAGGTCGTGGAGCTGGACACCCCGGCACCCCGAAAAAGAACCCCGGCGCCCCAGCAGCAACAGCGGGTAGCCCCGCTTCACCCGTTGGAACAGGCGCAGCACCTTCGTCGCCCCGGTCCTGGTCGGGAGGAGCGCGGACGGGGCCTGTAGCTGGGCTTAGGACGAGAAGATGCGGGAGAAGAACCCCCGGCGCGGCTCCTGAGGGGTCGCGGGTGGAGCGGGTTCCGGGGGTGTTTTCGGCTCCGCCACAGGTGCGCGGTGAGCAGGCTCGGGAGCTGTAGGAGCCTGTGGTGTGTGGGAGCTCTGTCCGGTGAGCATGCGCAGCGCCATGCGCTCGGTTTCGTTGGCGATTTGCAGGGCGTCGAGAGCTCGCCGGCGTTCTTCGGCTCGTGCTTCAGCAACTTCGGCGCGCCGGCGCCATTCCTGGGCCTCGGTTTCCAGCTCGCGGACGCGCTCGAGCAGCCGACCGGTGCTCTCCGATGCCTCAGGGGTTTGATCGGAAGATGCCAAGGGACTGGTCTGGGGGCGGTACGGAAACCTTCGCCGTGGATGAGGCCCACAGCGATGAGTGCGGTCATGGGCATCTGCCACCCGGCGGAGGTGATGGTGGCCCCCGCTTCCTCCAGCTCGACGCGCCGTCGGCGGAGGGTGCTGTGGAACCCCTGGCACCGGGTTCACGGCCAGCTGTTTTCCTGACCGGCCATAAGAGAGAACGAAAAGGCGCCCTCAGCTTGGGGCGCGTCCTGGCGGTAGTGAGGCCCTGGCAAATTGCCAGGGCCTCACTACCGGGTGAGCAAGATCAGGAGGCGATCATGCCGTGGGGGTCGATGATGTACTTCTCCTGCGAGCTGTTGTCGAAGTCCGCGTAGGCCTGAGGAGCATCGTCAAGGCCGATGACCTTGGTCTGCAGCATGTCCGACAGGTACGGCATGCGGTCCCACAGGATCGCCTGCATCAACTCGTAGTTGTAATGCATGATCGGCGCCTGGCCAGCGGTGATCTTCGGGGACTTGATCCAGGCGTTGCCGAATTCAATCGGGTAGATGCCGTTCTGCTCGTCCTTGGAATCCGCCAGGGGGTCAGGCCCATAGATGCCGATGATGCCGGTGGCGCCTCCCGCACGGGTAACGTCGATCACCTGGTTGATCGCATAGGCCGGATCCTCTTTGTCCGCGTCCTTGCCGATGCCGTGAGCTTCGGTGCCGACGTAGTCCACGGCGCAGTCGACCATCGGCTCGCCAAGGATCTTTTCGATCTGGTCCTGCAGCGGGACATCCTCGTTGAGGTCAATGGTTTCGCAACCGTTGCGCTTCATCAGGGCCAAGCGATCCTTGTCATGGTCTCCGACGATGATGCAGGACGCCCCCAGCAGGCGCGCAGCTGCGGCGCCGCAACGGCCCACGGGGCCGGCCCCCGCGATGTAGACAGTGGACCCGGGCTTGGCGCCGGCCTCCATGAGGCCGTGGAAGGCAGTCGGGAGGATGTCAGAGAGAAGCGCCAGATCGCGGATCTTCTCCATGGCCTGGTCACGGTCCGGGAACTTCAGCAGCTGGAAGTCCGCATAGGGAACAAACAGATACTCGGCCTGTCCACCGTCCCAGCCGCCCAGGTTGAAGCCGTAGGCAGCGGAATCGGCGTCCGGGTTGCAGGTCTGGCAGACCTCGGTACGACCGTTGCGGCAGTTGCGGCAGCGGCCGCAAGCCACGTTGAAGGGAACCGAGACCAGGTCGCCTTCCTTCAGGAACTCGACGTCAGAGCCGATTTCCACGACTTCCCCGGTCATCTCATGCCCCATGACCATGCCTTCCGGGGCGGGGAAGGACCCGCGGTAGATGTGGAGGTCACTACCGCAGATGTTGGAAGCCACGACCTTCAGGACAACACCGTGGGGTGCCTTCTTGCCGTTGGGCATCTGGAGCTTCGGGAAGTCCAGATCCTCAACCTGCATGTTCTTCACGCCGCGGAAGACGACGGAACGGTTGCCTGCCATGTTCTTCACTCCTTCTTGAGTTCTCACACCGGGGCCCGGGGAGACTCGGTCCAGCCCCAGTCTTGAGGCTTCTCTCAGTAAACCATAGGTCTCGCACAACCTAAATCGACCCCCAGGGGCGTCGTGGGGAGGGAGGCGTCCTGGACGAATCCGCGTTCTGGGGGGGGTGGGCTTGCCCCGGCTCGTAACGGTCGTGCAAAACCACAAGGTACCGATGGGATCTCACAACCTGTGGGTTTCGAGATGATCGGCGGTTTGGCGTTGAGGGCACCTTCACCGGGCAGTTTGTGAGCGGGGCTTACGGGGGAATCAGTGAGGGACTGGATGCTGGCTTTCGCCAGGAGCTAACGACAGTGGCAAGCTGACCCTTTCGGGGGCCGACGGGCAGACCACCCCCGAGTGTGCTCCACCCTCCCCGGCCCGTAGCCTGACGGGGTGACGCCAGCTTCCCCACCACCGGCCATGGACCGCCTGCGGATCACCCGAGCGCGCATCGCGGTGTCCCTGCTGTTCCTCACCAACGGCGCGATCTTCTCCAACCTGTTGCCCCGCTTGCCCGAGATCAAGGACATGTACGACCTGTCCAACGCCCTGTACGGGTTCGCGCTAATCGCGTTCCCCATCGGAGGTGTGGTGGCGGGTCCCCTGCCGGCCCCCATCCTGCGGAGGTTCGGAACGGCGCGCGTCGCCGTGGTGGGTTCGATCCTGCTCGCCACCGCGGTGTTCGTGGCCGGATCCGTTCCCCTCGTGGCCGTGTTCTGGATCGGATTGTTCGTCGCGGGCATGCTGGACGCCCTCGTGGACACAGCGCAGAACGCGCAAGGACTGCGAGTACAACGCCTCGCCGGAACCTCCATCATCAACTCCATGCACGCCCTGTGGAGCGTAGGTGCCGTGATCGGCGGCCTCATGGGCACCGCCGCCGCGGCCATGAACCTACCCCTGCCCTGGCACTTCCTGATCAGCGGTGTCATCTTCGCGGCCGTGGCGGCCTTCGCCATGCGCTGGGCCGTCCCCGATGACCACGCGGAACACGCCGCCACCCAGGCCGAGAACGCCCCCCTGGACACCGCCGGGATACCCAAGCTCCCGCGTAGCGCGGGAGTGGCCGCGCTCGCGCTGCTGCCGATCGCCGTCGTCGCCATGTCCGGGGTGCTCGTGGAAGACGTGGGCTCCAACTGGTCCGCCGTCTACCTGCGGGACGCCCTGGGCGCACCCGTGGGCATGGTGGGGCTCGGCTACGTCAGCCTGGTGGGCGCGCAGTTCGTGGGTCGCCTTTTGGGGGACAGGCTGATCGACGCGTTGGGCGCTGTGCTGGTCACGCGCATCGGGGGCGTACTGATCTTCGTGGGCCTGGGCGCCGTGGCGCTCGCGCCGACACCGTGGGTGGCCCTGGCTGGGTTCGCCCTCGCGGGCTTCGGCTGCGCAACCATGGTCCCCAACGCCTATGCCGCCGCGGACCGCGCCCCCGGCCTGAAACCCGGCACGGGACTCACCCTGGTGAGCTGGTGCATGCGCATCGTGTTCGTGCTCTCGCCCCCGCTGATCGGCCTCTTCGCCGATGCCGCCGGGTTGCGGACCGCGCTGTTCGTCTTCCCGCTCATGGGCCTGTTCGCGTTCCTCTTCGCGGGCGCCCTGCGGGTGCGTGCCCGGCGTTGAAACCTCCCAGTCGGCGAAAGGTCAGTACCCGTACGATCGGAGCATGACTTCCACCGCGGGACGCACCCGCCCCGACCAAGTCCTCTCCTTCCTGCGCTCAGGCTACCTCTTCGCCTCGCGCGTACGACGTCGCACGGGCATCTCCCCGGAGTCCGGCACCCCGGTGAGCATGAACCTGCTGGGCAAGCGCTCGGTCCTGGTGCGCGGGGAAGAAGGGGTGGACCTCTTCTACGACACCTCCCGCATGAAGCGCCACGGCGCCATGCCCTTGTTCATCCGCGGCCCGCTCTTCGGGTCGGGTGCCGTCCACGCCCTGGACGGGGACGCCCACGCCGCACGTAAGAACCAGATGGCGGACATGGCCTACGAGGACGAGCGGGTGGCCCAGTACAAGCCGTTCGTGGCCGAGGAACTCGAGATGCTCATCCGTGAATGGACCTCCCCCGGCAACGTCTACGACGGCACGGCCCTGGCCTTCGGCCGTGCGTCCTTCCGGTGGGCCGGGATCCCGTGGAGCCGCCAGGAGATGGACCGGCAGGCCCGCCGCATGAGCCGTCTGCTGGACACCTTTGGGCGCCCCGCCACGCACCCGATCTCATGGTTCGAGCGCTTCCGCCTGGATCGCACGTTCACACAGCTGATCCACGGGGTGCGTTCGGGCACCGTGGCCGCCGACCCGGATTCGGTGCTCACCCACATGGCGCGTCTCGTGGACGAGAACGGTGGCCTCGTGGACGAGAAGACCGCCGCGGTGGAGTTGCAGAACCTCACCCGCCCCAACGTGGCGGTGGCTCGCTTTGCGGCTTTCGCCGGGGCAGCACTCGTGGAGCACCCGGAATGGGCCGCCCGTATCCACGAGGCGTCCCAGGCACGGGGTGGTTCTCTGCTCGACATCCCGGAGGCCGTGGCCTTTGCCCAGGAGGTCCGCCGCGTCTACCCGTTCGTCCCGATGCTCCCCGCCGAGGCCACCGCGGACACTGAGATCAAGGGCTGCCCCATCCACAAGGGTCAGCGCGTGCTGATCGACATCCTGGGCACCAACAACGATCCCGCCTCGTGGGAGCGCGCCGGCACTTTCGACCCCGAACGCTTCATGGGGGTCGACGACGCCGAGGCCATCCGCACGTTCATCCCCCAGGGCGGTGCCGAGGTCCGTACGGGCCACCGCTGCCCCGGTGAGAAGATCGCGGTGACATCCCTGTCCGCGGCCGTGGTGGCACTGGCCCGCCCGAACGTGGAACTGGGCACCGACCCGGACGACCTCACGTTCTCGTGGACCCACATGCTGACCCGCCCCGCTACGGGCATGCGGGTGCGTACCGCCCACTGATCCACCCGAGCGAACCGAAGGGCCACCCCGCGTGCGAGCGGGGTGGCCCTTCGGGTAAGCACCTCCATGTCCGGAACACCGGGGTGTCACCCGCCGCTGTGGGCGGGATCACCGGTCCACGGGTACGCACCGCCGTTACGGGCGGGAGGTGGAACCCCGGTCCTCACCCGTCCTTGGCGGAGGGAGCCGGGGACTGGTACGGCGGGGCATCGGCCACCAGCTTCTGCAGCGTGGTCAGCTCGGCCGTGGCCGCCGCGGTGAGTTTCTTGTCCGCCGGTTTCGCCGACGCCGCCGCCACCGCGTGCTGGGTCTTGTTCAGCTGCGCGGTGAACGACGGATCCGCGGCGGCCAGCTTGGAATCCGTGAGCCGCTGGGACAGCAAGGTCAACTCGGTGTTCAGTGGCGTGGCGGGTCCGAACTGCTGAGCCGGGGTCAGCACCAACTGCGTGGCCAGCAGGTGCTGCGTGCGCTGCTGCACCTGCTCCAGCGTGGTCAGCTGATCCACGCGCGCGGTGTAGGGATCCACACCGGGCACGTTCGGCTGAGGGTTGGGATCCCTGCCCGGCTCGGTGTGCCCCGGTGGCTTGGGGCGCCCGGACGTCGACGGATTCGGGGTGGGCAGGGTATTCCCCGGATCACTCGGGGTGCCCGTGGCGCCACCGGACTTCGACGGGGTCGGCGTAGGACTCGGAGTCGGGGAGCCGCTCGGGTCGAGCTTCTGCTTGCCCGGATCGCTCGACGTACCCGTGGGGCCACCGGACTTCGACGGGATCGGCGTAGGACTCGGAGTCGGGGAGCCGCTCGGGTCGAGCTTCTGCTTGCCCGGATCGCTCGGCTTACCCGCGGAACCACCGGACTTCGACGGGATCGGCGTGGAAGTCTTGTCCCCCGGCTTCTTGGCGCCGGAGTCGTGTCCTCCCGGTGTCGCCCGGCCCGGGGTCTGCTCGGGCCTGCCTGGCGTGGATGCTCCGGACGGGGTCGTGTTCGGGCGCGGCGTCGTCGTCGACCCTGGCTCGTGAGCGGGCCCCTTCTCGGCAGGGGCCTTCGTGGCCGGTGCAGCCTGGGGCGCGGACTTCTTGGCATCGTTCCCGGCCTTCTCGCCGGACGCCTGCTTCGCGGCGGCCGGTTTTCCGGTGTTCGACGACGCCGCTGCCGGCGGCGGGGTCTTCCGGCCGAGTGCCATCACGCGTTCGTGATCTGCATCGGGAACGTGGGACGGCGCGGGACCGGAATCGGTGCCGGGTTCCGCGTGCGGATCCACGGGAGGCTGCGTCGCGGCCTGGTCCTCCGTGGAATACGGCGCACGCGACGCGGGGATCACACCCTTGCCGGTCTCCCAGTCGAAGGATTCCGGGTCCGCGACCTTGCCGTGAACCCAGATCTCGAAGTGCAGGTGAGGGCCGGTGACACGCAGACCCGTCTGCCCCACGGTGCCCAGTTGCTCGGAGGCACGCAGGGTGTCCCCCACGCGCACCATGACGTCCTTGAGGTGGTTGTACGTGGTCTTGATGCCGTTCGCGTGCGTGACCTCCACCCGGTTGCCACCCCACACGTCCCAGAAAACCGCTGTGACGGTGCCGTCCAGGGCGGCTACCACGGGTGTGCCCTCCGGTACGGAGATGTCCGTGCCGTTGTGGAAGTCCTTCTGCTTGGTGTCCGGGGCGATCCGCCATCCGAAGCGGCCACCGTCCAGCACGACCACCGGTTGGGCCGGGGCGATGATGGTGTTGACGGGCAGCTCACCCTCGAAGGTCGCCGGAGCGCGCGTGCTCGGTGCCACGGGGGACGTGTCCCCCGCGCCGCTCCCGGAGCCGCTCGAGCCCGAACCGCTTCCGGATCCGGCAGCGCCCGCACTTCCGGTTCCGGAGGCGCGGGGACCGGAACCCCCGGGAGCGATCTCCACCGCATTGCGGACGAACGTGCCCGGGGCGGTCACCGGAACGTCGTGGGACGCGGCGATCGCCGCCTGGTCCGGCACCACGGCGAACAGGGAGGCCTGAGCCGGCCGCGCGGCGTCGTCGTCGGGAGCGGGAACGCCCGAGCGCTGGGGGCCTTGCGCGTCGTGAGCCATGGCGGGCTGCCAGGGGGCGGTTTCGGTGCCATTGCTGAGCGCAACGCTCACGGCCACGAGCATGGAGAAGGACGTGAAGGCAGTCAGCGCCATGGACGGCTTCCTGGCCGCCGCGGCACGTGAGCGTGAACGAGTCATGAGGCGATCGTGTCTCCCGGGATGGACTTCGGCACCGTTAGCCCGCGGCCCGATAGTCAGTACAGCCAGTGTAGGTGAACCGGTGGTGTCCATGTAGTTGCATGAAGACTAAGATCCCCGCGTGTTCAGTACTTCCCGGACCAGCCGTGCTCGACCAGCCCGCGGACGTAGGCGGCCTGCCCCACGTGCTGGGCGGCGTCGTCGATCGCGGACACGATCCGCACACCCCGTGTGACGGGCGGATCCCAGGAATCGTCGATGACCTCGTCCAGCTCTGCCTCCGAGAGTGAACGGACGTACTCGGCCGTGGTATTCGTGACGGCTTCGAGGTAGCCCAGCAGCAACTCGGGATCGTCCACGCGCACGCTCGCCACGGCCTGCGGATCGTCCCCGAATCCGAAGTCCTCACACGGGCGGTCCAGCCCGAACCTCTCGCACCACCCGCCGGAACGCCACACCTGCTCCGCTCCGCGCAGCTCCGCGACCTGGGCGTCCTGCTGCCGCGCCGCATGCCACACGATCCAGGACATGGAGTTCAGTTCACCGCGGGGCATCTCGTTGAGGGTGTCCGCGGAGGCCCCCTCCACGGCGGCCCGCGCCGCCTCCAGGGGCCGCTGCGCGGCGTCCGTGATCAGTTCCAGTGCGCTCATGCCCGCGCCTCACTTCCTTGTGCCGACGATCCACGTCGCCCGCCCGGTCCGGTCCGGTCCGACGACGCCGCTCCCTGTCACTCTACGGGTGCCCCGTCGGATCCGGGAGGGGTTCGCCGAGCAACAGGACGGTCCAGACAAGGGTCAGGAGCGGTTGCATCAGCTGCAGTTGACTCGCCCTGGCGATGCCCATCAGCGCCATGCCGCGATACCAGACCACGAATCCCAGGAACTGGGAAGCCGCCGCGATGTACAGCACCCCCGCGACACCGCGCGCGGAGAGGTGGACGGGTTCCATGGGCACAGCAACGATCGTCACGACCAGGTTCGCGGGAGCGACCAGAAGCACACCCCATGCGATCAGCTGCCAGCCGGGGATGCGGGAGGACAATCTCCCGCCCTCCGCGTAGCCCGCGGCACACACCACGAGGGCAGCCACGCGATAGAGATCCCCGATGCCGGGTGCCCCATTGCTCTGCAACAGGGCGAATCCCACGACCCCCGCCCCTCACGTGGCGGCCGCACACCAGAACGCCCACGAGGGCCGATTCCCGGTGCGCAGCGTGGAGATGACGGCGGTAGCCATGGGTAGGGCACCGATGACCACCGCGGAGTGCGAAGCGGACGTGGTCTGCAGCGCCAGAATGGTCAGCAAGGGGAAGCGCAGGGCGCAGCCGAGTGCCACCACGGTGATCCCCGCCCATTCGTGACGGGCGGGCACGGGCGGGCGGGCACGGGCGTGCGGGCCCACAGGAGGGCGGTCCCGACCAGTGCCGCTGCGATGGTGCCTCCTAGTCCGGTGGCCGTCCAGGGTTCGAACCGGCCCAGGGCGAAGACCGTGCCCGGGAAGCTCAGGGAGAAGGCAACGACGCCCAGGGACGCGAGGAGGGGGCCACTGCCCCATACGCCGTCGACCCGTCCCGGGCCCCGAATTGATACTGCTGTGGGAACAGTAGCGCTATGACAAGCTTTCATGATCGAAGTAGCAGTTCCGAGGACATCGCCCGGGAACTGACGCGGGACATCACATCACGTGCCACGGGAACGCGGCTACCGTCCCACCGGGCTCTCGTGACCCGCTTCGGCGCGAGCGCCTCCCCCGTGTCCCGGGCACGCGCGCTACTCGCACAGCGCGGCCTGGTGGTCTCCCGCCCCGGGGCGGGGCTGGGGCGGGAGGACGTGTTGGTCGCGGGTCGGCGGACAAGCCGCCCTGTCCACCGCGATGCGGGCAGTGGCCGGTCCCTGGCACGATTGCAGACGGCGCTCACGCAGCGCAGGCGGCTGGCAGTCCGCACGGTCGTCGAGACCCTGGGAGCAGACGTCCTCCCCGATCACCCCCCGCGGGGGTTATCACCTGTGGCTGCGCCTTCCCCGGGGCACCGACGAGAGCGAGTTCCTCTCGGCACCCCTCGCGCGCGGCACCGCGCTGGCCCCCGGCACCTACTTCCACGCCGACCAGCCCGACGTCCCGCGCGTTCGCCTGAGCTACGCAGCAGCGCCCACGACAGCGGACCTGGTCACGGGCATCCATCGACTCGAAGGACTCGTGTGAGGAGGACCGCTACAGCACCGCGGTCCGGTCAGTGGGTGCGGGGCATGCGACGGTCCGCGCGGAGCACGCGCACCAGGACCACGGCCACGGCCAGCACCATGAGACCGCCCACGAGCGAGCTCCACTGCATGCCGGAGGAGAAGGCGGCCGTGGCGGCGTCGACGATCGAAGCCTGCAACGGCGACTGAGCGGCCACGTCCAGGGCGCCACCCAGCGTCTCGTGCGCGGCCTGCGCGCTCGCGGGATCCAGGGCCGCGGGCAGGTCCAAGTGGGCCTGGTAGAACGCGGTGGTCACACCACCCAGCACGGCGGTGCCGAGCACGGCGCCCACCTCGTACCCGGTTTCGGACACGGCCGACGCCGCTCCGGCCTTGCGTTCCGGCACGGACGAGACCACGAGGTCGGTGGACAGTGTGGTCGCGATACCCACACCCGCGCTCATCACGGTGAACCCGCCCAGGACCGGCAGCGCCGAGGCCTGTTGATCGGTGAAGAACACCAGGAGGAAGCCCAGGGCAACGAGCAACAGACCCAGCACCACGGCGTTGCGCAATCCGATCGTGTAGGCCAGCTTCGCGGCGGTGAGCCCGGCGACGATCGCCAGCAGCAGCCCGGGGACCATGAACAGACCGGAGGTCATGGGGTCCATGCCACTGACCAGCTGCAGGTGCTGGGTGAGGAAGAACAGGAACCCGAACATCGCCACGTTGGACACCACGTTCACGGACAACCCGCCCGAGAACCGGGGGCTGCGGAAGAAGCGCAGGTCCAGCATGGGGTAGTCCTTGACCACCTGGCGGCGCGCGAACAACAACCCGGACAGCGCACCCACCGCGATGAACAGCACACCGTGCAGAACGGAGCCACCCGTGGCCATGGTCTTGATGCCGTACACGATCGGGGCCATGGTCAGGATCGCGAGCACGATGGACGCGGGGTCCACCGGTCCCGGGTGGGGGTCACGGGACTCGGGCAGCAGCAACGGGGCCGCGATCAGGAACGCGATCAGCACCGGGACAGCCAGCAAGAATACCGAGCCCCACCAGAAGTGGTTGAGCAGGAAGCCCCCGGCGATGGGACCCAGGGCGGCGCCGGCGCTGAACCCGGCCGTCCAGATCGCGATGGCAAGGCTGCGCTGGCGATCGTCCTGGAACACGGTGCGCAACAGGGACAGCGTGGTGGGCAAGAGCATGGAACCGAACACGGCGATCCCCACGCGGGCGGCCAACAGCCATTCGGCGCTCGGGGCGAAGGCCGCGCCCAAGGAGACCAGGCCGAAGCCCGAGGAACCGATGATGAGCATCTTCCGCCGCCCGATCCGGTCCCCCAGGCTCCCCATGGGGATCAGCAGGGCAGCCAGGACCAGGGGGTAGATGTCCACGATCCACAGCAGCTGCGCTGCGGTGGGACGCAGCCCTGCGGAGATCGCGGGCAGGGCGAAGCTCAGGGCGGTGTTGTTCACGGAGACCAGGAGCACCGGGAACATGAGGGCGCCCAGGGCGGCCCAGCCACGGGCATCGGCCTTGCGGTGTTGATCGACCATCACGGACACGTGGAACCTCCTGGGAGAAGAGCTGCGGATTCGGGTGTGCGAGCCGTACACGGTTGTACCGAGCTCCTTCACAGGAGCCTCTCGCCAAGTCTGTACCGTCTAGACGGTACAGTTAACATGGTTAGACTGGCAATAATTCCCACCCCGTGAGGTTCATTACACCCATGCCCCGCAAACCCGTGGCCCGCGAGAAACTACTCACCGCGTTCGAACACCTCGTGCTGTCGGAGGGCGAACGCGCCGCAACCCTGGACGCCGTCGCCGCCCGGGCGGGGGTGTCCAAGGGCGGGTTGCTCTACCACTTCCCCCACCGGCAAGCGCTCGTGGACGCCGCCCTGGCCCGGTGCGAGGAGATGGCCCGCGAGGACCTGACCCGCCTCACGCAATCCCCCCGGGGTGCCGCACGGGAGTTCCTGGCCACGTCCCTCTACGAGGACAGCCCCCTGGACCGCAGCCTCATGGTGGCCTTCCGCATGGTGCAGTCCGGCGAGCCCGGCGCCCGCGAGACGTGCGAGCGCGTGACCCGGGAGTGGTACCGCGTGGTCCTCGAGGACGTGGGGGACCCGATGATCGCCACGGCCGTGCAGTGCATGGGGGACGGGCTCTACCAACGGGCGTCCATGGGTCTGCTGCCGGAGGACCCGGAGGAGAAGCAGCAGATCCTGCAGCACCTGCTGGACACCGCGGACCGGTTGACGCGGAACGCCTGAGCCGACCCCAGGGGGTGCGGTCAAGATGGCCAAAACGTGTCGCGCCCCGGCGAGCGCCCCACAGGTGGCTCGCACGTGACGAAGCCCCGGCCGAGCACCTCGCAGTACTCGGCCGGGGCTTCGTGGCGGGGCCGTTCAGGGCGCCGCCGTGCCGGAGCGATCACGTCAGTCCACCCGCGCCAACCCTTCCACCGGGTTGAGCTTCGTGGCCCGGCGCACCGGCAGCGCGGAGGCGATCACCGCCACCACCACGGCACCGGCCAGGATGAGCAGGAAACCACCCCACGGCACCACGGGCCGGACGGTCATCCCCTCCACGACCAGGGACATCACCCCCAGCATCCCGAAGAGCCAGCCCACCACCAGCCCCACCACGGTGGCCACGAGTGAGATCACCAGGGCTTCCCGCCGGATGAGCGCCCCGAGTTGCCGCTTGGACAACCCCAGCGCCCGCAGCAGGGAGTTCTCCCGGGAGCGTTCCAACACCGACAGGGACGTGGTGGACGCGATCCCCAGGACGGAGACCACCACGGCCACCGCGAGCAGGGCCAGCACCACCGCGAGCAGGATGTCCAGGAGGTTCACGTAGCCGGCCTTCTCGAGCAAAGCACCACCCAGCTGATCCGTGCCCACGTGCAGGATCTTCGCGACGGACTCCTCCAACTTGGTGGCTTCCTGCACGTCGAGGCGCTGAGCGGCGTCGACCGTCGCGCTCACCCCGTACGGCAGGTCCCCGGACGTCTGGACACCCAGGACGTCCGGGAGGGCCCGCAGCTCGGTGAGTTGCTGCTCGCTGAGGGGTCCGGCCGTCATGGGAACGGCGATGTCCACAGGACGCTCCCGGTCCAGCTGGTCCAACAGGTTGACCCGGGCCACGTGCTGGCCCGTGAGCACCGTGGCCACGAGCAGCACCCCGATCAGCAGGGCCGTGGCGGTCGTGCTCGTGCGCCCCGGGTACCGGGCCGCGTTGGTCGCGGCCAGCCGTGAGGCGATCCCACCGGGCAGCACGCTGCCCGCACCGCGCACGAGCGCCGGGACGTACGCCCGCGACGTCATGACCACGCCCAGGAAGGACGCGAGTCCGCCCGCGATACCCAGTCCCGGGTTGTGGGTCAGCGCACCGAACACGAGGGTCCCAGCACCGACCACGAGGATCACGGCGCCGGAGATCACGCGCAGCATCGGAATGCCGTCGGCGGAGCGGGAGCCGCGCAGACCGTCGAGTGCCGCCGCGCCGCGAGCGCGGCGCGCCGGGCCCAGGGAGGCCACGAGGGTCAGGAGCACGCCGGTGACCAGTCCCGCGATCACGTCCCGCGGGGCCAGCGTCGGCGAGACCGAGCCCAGGGACACCACGGCCTGTAGCAACACCACGAGGCCCACCACGCCCGCGACCCCCAAAGCGGAGGCGACGATGCCGATCACCAGGCCCTCGAGCATGACCGCGCGGCGCAATTGCGTCCCGGTGGCCCCCACGCAGCGCAACAGCGCGAGCTCGCGGGCCCGTTGCGTGGTCAGCACGGACAGGGTGTTGGTCACCACGAGCAGCGCGACCAGGACGGAGAGTCCCGCGAACAGCCCCAGGAACACCGCGAGCACGTTGGTCCCCTGCGCGATGTTCTTGACGTTCTGGGTGGCCACGTCCTCCGGGGTCTGCACCGTCAGAGCGGGTGTCCCGCCGGCGCCCGTCTTGAGGATCCGGTTCACCTCGGGCGCCAGCGAGTCCAGGCGGCCCTGATCGGGCGTCCCGTTCATCCGCAGCAGCACGGCCGAGCCCTGGAACGTGGACGGGATGGAGGTCCCGCCCACGCGCTCGAGGCCCTGCGCCGTCGCGTACACGTGGGGCAGCCCGGGGGGCGTGTCCCGCGCGGTGATCCCGCTGACGGTGTACTGCGCCGATCCGCCCGAGGGGTTGTCCGGCTGCGCCAGGCGCAGCGTGTCCCCGACCCCCACGCCGAGTTTCTCGGCGGTGGCACCCGAGACGAGGACCTGGGTGGGCGACGTCGGGAACGCGCCCTGCTCCGGGGCCACCGGCGCGAGGGACGTGTCCCCGGGCAGGTCCCCGAGCCACGTGGTCCCGGCGCCGTCCGGTCCGGCCTTGGTGCCCGCGGGCACCGTGGCCTTAATGTGCGGGGCCCACGCGTGCTCCACCCCGGGCAGGTTCTCGATCTCTCGTAACTGCTGCGGGGACGCCTCGGCCCGCGCCTGTTCCTCGTTGGGGCTGAGCACGACGGCGTCCGCGTTGCGGAACGGTGCCGCCGCGGTCGCGGCCATGCTCGCCGAGAGCGTGCTCGCGAGCCCGAGGGCCGCGGTCACGAACGCCGCGGACACCGCCACGCACACGACCACGAGCGCGTAACGAGTCCACTGCAGCCGCAGTCGTGAGGTCACCACCCGCAGCATCAGTGCTCACCCGCCGGGGCGTCGTCGGCCACGATCCGGCCGTCCCGCACACGCACCACGCGGTCCGCGGCCTCGGCCACGGTGGCGTCGTGGGTGACGACGACGACGGTCTGGTGCAGTTGGTCCACGCAGCGACGCAGCAGGGCGAGCACCTCGGCGGACGTGGCGGAGTCCAGGGCCCCGGTGGGTTCGTCCGCGATCACGACGTCCGGCTGGGACAGCAACGCCCGCGCGATCGCCACGCGCTGTTGCTGACCGCCGGACATCTCGTCCGGGCGGTGCCCGAGACGATCGGTGATCCCGAGGGTCTCGCACAGTGCCCGCAGCATCTCGGGGTCCGCATCCTTGCCGGCGAGGGACAGCGGCAGTTCGATGTTCTGCCGCGCGGTGAGGGTCGGGACCAGGTTGAACGCCTGGAACACGAATCCCACGTGGTCGCGCCGGAAGCGGGTCAACTGGTCGTCGGACAGCCCCGTGATGTCCTGGCCGCCCACCACGATCGAGGTCTCGGGGTTGCTGTCGGGGACGTCCAGCCCGGCCAGGCAGTGCACGAGCGTGGACTTGCCGGATCCGGACGGGCCCATGACCGCGACGAACGTGCCCACCGGGATCTGCAGGCTCACGTCCCGCAGCGCGGACACCCGCGCACCACCGGAACCGTACGTGCGGGACACATGAGCCGCGTTCACGGCCAACGGCGCGGTGCGGACCCCCACGGAGGACTCGCCGCGCACACCACCGACCGTGGCCACGCCACCCCACGGGGCGTCGGACGAGGAAACGCCGCCCGCGTGCTGCGCACCGGACGAGGGGATGCCCATGGAGGAGCTCATGGCCATGAGACCGGGCGCGGCCCGCCGGGGCGGTTCCACCCACGGCGGGGCGTTGAAACGTTCGAGGGACGAGTGTGAAGAGGTCATGCTCCCAC
Organism: Kocuria sp. CPCC 205297; assembly: GCF_040981035.1. Taxonomy (NCBI): domain Bacteria; kingdom Bacillati; phylum Actinomycetota; class Actinomycetes; order Micrococcales; family Micrococcaceae; genus Kocuria; species Kocuria sp. CPCC 205297. The sequence goes on from NZ_JAVKPY010000007.1 coordinate 64,342, forward strand.
TGTGCTCGGATCCGGTTCCGGACACATCGGGCCGGGGTAGGAACCCGGTGCCGCCCCGTCTCAGACCCGGGTGTGACCCCGATCCGCCGGGACCCGCGGGTCATCCCACGGTGTGAGGCTCAACCGGGCAGGACCACGCCCGTCTCGTACGCGATGACGACCGCCTGCACCCGGTCCCGCGCGCCGAGCTTGGCCAGGATGTGGGACACGTGCGTCTTGACGGTGGGTTCGGACAGGAACAGCTCCGCCATGATCTCCCCGTTGGACAGGCCGTTGCCGATCAGCTCGAACACCTCCCTCTCGCGCGCGGTGAGGGTGCGCAACCGGGGGTCCCGCCACGGGTCCCGGGGGCAGGTGTGGGGCACCTCCGGAACGGGCCCGGCCGCACCGGCCGCACCGACCGCCGCGTTCCGAGCGGGGTCGATCCGGGGGACATCGCTCCGGAGGGCGTCGACCCGGGAGGCATCCGCCCGAGGGGCACCGGCTTGGGCGACACCGGCCCGGGCGACACCCGTCACGGCGGGGTCGTCACGCACCGCATCGGCTCCCGCGGCACCGGCCACGAGATGCGACAGCAACCTGCGCGTGGTGGACGGCGCGATCACGGCGTCCCCGCGCGCAACCGTGCGGATCGCCTCCAGGAGCTCCTCGGGTCGGGCGTCCTTGAGCAGGAAGCCACTGGCCCCGGCGTGGATGCCCTCAAGGGCGTATTCATCGAGGTCGAACGTGGTCAGCACGATGACCCGCACTCGCGGGTCCAGGTGCAGGACGGACCGGGTCGCATCGATCCCGTTCGTGCCGGGCATCCGCACGTCCATGAGGACCACGTCCGGGGCCAGGGCCGAACCCGCGTGGGTGCGCACGAAGTCGACGGCCGCGGCGCCGTCGTCCGCTTCCCCCACGACCGCGAGGTCCGGCTGGGAGTCCACGAGCATGCGGAACCCGCCGCGCACGAGGGGTTGGTCGTCCGCGATCAGGACACGGACGGCGTCGGAAGCGGTTGCTGTCATCGTTCCTCCGTGGGAAGGGTCGCTCGGACCATGAACACGTCCTGCCGGTCGGGGTGCGGGCCGGCCGTGAGGCGACCGCCGTAGAGGCTCACGCGTTCGCGCAACCCCTGCAGGCCCTGCCCCGCACCGGGCGCCCGGCACGCGCCCTTCACGCCGTTGTTGGTGATCTCGACCCACGAGAACTCGGGCCGGTGCTCGATCACGATCCGCACGGACGAGGCCTGCCACGCGTGTTTGAGTACGTTGGTCAGGGCCTCCTGCACCACGCGGTAGAGCGTCAGTTCGGCCCCCGTGCTCAACCGGGCCTCCCCGCTCACGTGGTACTCCACGGGCAGCCCCGCCCCGCGCACCGATTCCACGAGGTGACCGATCTGTCCGAGTTGCGGGATCGGCGCGGTGCCCGTCCCGTCCTCGGTGCGCAGCACGCCCAGCAGTTTGCGCATCTCCGTCAGGGACCCGCGGGCGGTGTCCGCGATGGTGCCCAGGGTCTTCGTGGCGACCTTCGGGTCCGACGCCGCCGCGTAGCGCGCGCCGTCCGCCTGCGCGATCACCACGGACAGCGAGTGCGCCACGACGTCGTGCATCTCGCGCGCGATCCGCGCCCGCTCGTCCTGCGCGGCCAGGCGGACCTCCTGCTCGCGTTCGATCTGCAGCCGTCGCGCCCGGTCCTCGAGCTGTTCCCGACGACGACGCCGCTCGCGCGCCAGGTCTCCCATCAGGAACGAGACCATGACGAACGCCGCGGCGATGAGCGCGAACATGGTGCCCGCCGCGATCCACTGGGGGGTCGTGTACTCCCCCAGCACGCCCAGGAACCAGTCCCGGCTGGTGAACCCGAAGACCGCGCTGCCCACGAGGGCCGCGACGAGCACGCTGCGGCGCGCTCCCGTGGGGGAGCGCATGGCCACGGTGTACATCACGCACGGGACGGCCCAGATGCACAGCGCGATCGTCGCCACGTTGAACGCGAGCAGGGACACGACGGCCAGCGCACCCAGCGCATATGCCGTGGCCACGGGCGCGGCGCGGCGGAAGTACAGCGGCACGGCGCACGCCAGCGTGGACCACCACGAGAAGGGGTCGTTCAGCGCGATCAGGAACAAGAACACCGTGAGCATGAGCCCCATGGTCATGAGCACGGCGTTGCTCGTGTGGGGGTGGTCCTCCGCCCAGCGGGCCAACCGGATGTGTGCAGCCATTACCGCAGCACACTATCCGCGGGGCCTGCGGTGTGCATCATGCGAGGGGATGAGCGGGCCACCGTGGGGCTCCCCTCAGGAGAACCACTCGGTGGGCGGGCCCGCGGTGAGCAGCACCGAGAACAGCGCCACCACGAACACCAGCAGGGCCAGGGCGGAGAGCACGGGCCACCGCAGGATGACCGCGAGCAGCCGCTCCGCGGGAGTGCGGGCGGGCTCAGGCAGCCCGCTCGGGACCCCGCCGGGGGTGGTGGAGGTGGCGCGGGCGTCGTCGTCCCCCGCAACCCGCCCGTCCGACGTGGTGCTGGCCCCGGTGCGCGCGTGACCCGCGGGGGCCACGCGCCACTCGTCCGCGAGCAGGCCCTTGCGCTCCACGTGCCGTTCGAACGGCACCGTGGCGAACGGAACCACGGAGAGCACGAGGCCCAGCACGCCCGTGGCGGCCGGCCAGCGCCGGTCCGTCCAGACCACCACGGTGGAGACGCAGTAGCTCAGGAACACGAACCCGTGGATCCCCCCGGCCAGGCGGACGGGGAGGTCACCGGCACCGAATCCGTACTTGGCGATCATGCCCAGGATCAGCAGCGCCCACGTGACGGCCTCGGCGGTCGCAGCGATCCGGTACAGCTTCCGCGGGCTCATGCGGCAGAGTCCTGATCGGCCTTGGATGTGGCGTCGCGGACCTCGCCCACAAGCTCCTCCAGCACGTCCTCGAGCGCCACGATGTACACGGACTCGTCCGTGGTGCGCGAGTCCCGGGCCACCTGGCCCAGCAGCGCGAAGTGCGCGCCGTTGGCCTGCATGGTGCGGGTGACCTTGCGCAGCTTGTCCTCCGGGGCCACGCGCGCGAAGCGGCGGATGATGGCCGCGGGGATCGGTTGCTCCCGAGCGGTCTCCGGCAACCCCAGCACGTCCTTCGTGTGGACGTAGCCCATGAGCCGCTCGTTCACGTCCCGCACGGGGAAGCGCGAGAAGCCCGTCTCCGCACACAACTGCTCGACCCCGGCCACGGTGATGTCGGACGGGACGGTGCGCATGCCCGCGAGGGGCAGGGCGACGTCGCCGGCCGTCTTGTTCTCGAAGTTCAGCGCGCCCGTGAGCAATCGGATCTCGTCGGTGTCGAGCAGGCCCTCACGGCCGGACTCGGCCACGAAACCGCGGACGTCATCGGACGTAAAGGCCGAGGCGACCTCGTCCTTGGGCTCCACCTTGAACAGCCAGCGCACCAGGTGGTTGGCCGTCTCGTTCATGACCCAGATGGTGGGGCGGAAGACCACCACGAAGCCGTGCAGCACGGGGCCGAGCACCTGGGCCACGCGGCTGGGGACCGCGATGGCGATGTTCTTGGGCACCATCTCGCCCAGGACCATGTGCAGGAAGGTCACGATCAGCAGCGCGATCGCCAGGGCGATCGGGTGCAGCAGAGCGGACGGCACGCCCGCGGCCTCGAAGGGCACCTCAATAAGGTGTGCGATCGCGGGTTCACCCACGGCACCGATCAGCAGGGAGCACGCGGTGATCCCCAGCTGGGTGGCGGCCAGGGACACGGACACGTTCTCAATGCCCTTGAGGGCGTACTTCGCGGACTTGGATCCGTCCGAGGCGCGGGGTTCGAGCTGGTCGCGGCGGGCCGATACCATCGCGAACTCGCTGGCCACGAAGAAGGCGTTGCCCGCCAGAAGCAGGACCAGGACGATGATGGCGGTACTCGTGGTCATCGCTGCTGCTCCTCACGCGGGTCCTCCACGGACACGTCCTCGTCCCGGTGGAAACCGGCGGCGCCCACACGGTCGCCGTGCGAGACCCGGAATTCCTCCGCGGTCTCGGGGTCGCGGTTCTCACCGCCCAGCGGGTCCGGTCGCCCGGGTGGGCGCCAGGACGTGGACGACGTCGAACCGCCCCGTTCGTCCGGATTGCCGCCCTCGCGGTGCACCATGATGCGGTCCACGCGGTGCTGGTCCATGCGCACCACGGCCAGGTGGATCTGCGCTTTGGTGGGCAGGTCGTCGTCGTCGCGGTGGATGTGGTCGATCGCTTCCAGGGTGAGCTTGTCGCCCACGCTGGGCAGCCGGTCCAGTTCCTCGGCGATGAGACCGCCCAGGGTGTCGGACTCCTCGCCCTCGGGCATGTCCACGCGCAGCACGTCGCCCAATTCGTCCGGGCGCAGCAGTCCGGAGACCACCAAGCCACCGTCGCGGGCGCGGCGGAAGCGCTGCACCCGGGTGTCCTGCTCGTCGTCGATCTCCCCCACGATCTCCTCGATGAGATCTTCCAGGGTCACGATGCCCGCGGTGCCGCCGTACTCGTCCACGACCACGGCCAGTTGCAGACCCTTGTTGCGCAGTTGACGCATGAGCGGATCCAGGGTCATGGATTCGGAGACCACGTCCGCGGGGACGCACACGTCCGCGACGCGTAGCACCGCGCGTTCCTCGAACGGAACCGCGAGCGCGTGGGTGTAGTGCACCACGCCCACGATGTCGTCCACCGATTCCCCTGTGACGGGGAACCGGGAGTGACCGGACTCGGACGCGGTGAGCAGCATGTGCTCCACGGTGTCGTCCGCGTCCAGGAAGGTGACCCGGGGGCGGGGACGCATCACGTCCGCGGCCGTGCGGTCACCGAACTCGATGGACCGGGCCACGAGTTCCGCGGTGCCCGCGTCCAGCGTGCCCTCACGCCCGGAGCGGCTCACCACGGACGCGAGTTCCTCCGCGGTGCGCGCGTTGGCCACTTCCTCCGTGGGCGTGAAACCGAGCATGCGCAGCACCGCGTTCGCGGAGCTGTTGAGCATGGTCACGAGCCAGCCGAAGACCACCATGAAGATCTTCTGCGGCAGCACGACCACGTGGGTGACCCGCAGGGGGTCCGCGATGGCCCAGTTCTTGGGGACGAGTTCACCGAACACCATCTGCGTGAAGGTCGCGACGATGAACGCGGCGGTGGTCGCGATACCCACCGCAGCGGCGTCGGGCACGCCGGTCCACCCGAGACCCTCGCTGAACAGGGTGCCCAGACTGGGACCGGTGAGGAAGCCTGCCAGGAGGCTCGTGACGGTGATGCCCAATTGGGCACCGGAAAGGTTGGTGGAGGTCTTCTTGAGGCTCTGCTCGATGGTCTTGGCGCGCTTGTCGCCTTCGGCCTCCGCGCGTTGGACCGCTTGGCGGTCCACGGTGAGGAACGAGAACTCGACCGCCACGAACAGGGCGTTGGCGAGGACCAGCAGGAGGAAGACGAGGAGGAGCAGCCAGGCAGTCAGCACCAGCTCACCTCAATGCACACCGCAGCGGCGCGGGAAGGGAACGGGGAACCGAACGAGCGGATGTCAGGGGAGCAGCGGCGCTGCCCGGGACTGTCCGACTCCTTGTCATCGGCCGAGGGGAGCGCACCGAAGTACGCTGCGGGCCGGTTGTGTTGAGATGTCACGGGAAAAGGATACCGAATCCGCTCCCGGGGAGGAGAGGGACACCGCCCGACCGGTGGAGCTCTGCCCCCGCGGTGTTCCGCGTTCACACCTGAGCGGCGGGCTCAGCCTCAGCGGGTGCGCCCCAGGATGTGCTCGGCGCAGCTGCGCAGGTCCTCGTTGCGGAACCGGTACCCGCTGGCCAGGAGCTTGCCGACGTCCACCCGGTGGCTCGCCGCCACGAGTTCCTCGGTGGCCTGCGCCCCCAGAACGGCCTTGGGACCGGCCAGGGGTGTGGGGACCACCGCGGGGCGGTGCAACACACCGGCCACGGTCTTGGCGAACTCCTTTTGCCGCACGGGTTCGGGGGCGGCCACGTTGAACGGGCCCTCGGCGTCGTCGCTCAGCGCAAGGTGGGCCACGGCGCCGGCCATGTCGTCCAGGCCGATCCAGCTCTGCCACTGCTTCCCGCCGCCCATGGGCCCGGACAGACCGGCCTCCATGAGGGGCAGTTGCGGTTTCAGCAGGCCACCCGTGGGTGAGAGCACCAGACCGGTGCGGACGTTGACCACGCGCATGCCGTACACGGCGGCCCCGTGCGCGGCACGTTCCCACTCCCGGCACACCTCCGCGAGGAAACCGTCCCCGGACGCGGAGTCCTCCGTGAGGATCTCGTCCCCCCGCCCGGTGCCGTAGTAACCGATCGCGGAGGCGACCACCAGCGCGCGCGGGCGCTTCTCGGCCGACACCTGGCCCAGCGCTCGCACGAGCAGGTTGGTGCTGTCCACGCGCGAGCGCATGATCTCGTGCTTCTTCGCGGGCGTGAAACGCGTAGCGATACTTTCGCCGCCCAGGTGGACGACGACGTCGACCCCCTCCAGATCGTGCGGGTTCAGCACCCCTTCGTCCGGGTCCCAGCCGATGACACCCTCACCGGTGGCGCCGCCGCGCTTGAGGCGGAGCACCGTGTGCCCGCCCGTTTCGAGTAGCGCGCACACCTGGGTGCCCACGAGCCCGGAGGAACCGGCCACCGCGATGGTGAGCCGGGGCCCGTCGTGCTGGTCGTGGAAGTCCAGGTCGGCACGCAGTTGGCGTTCCCGGTAGGCGAAGATCCGCTCGAGCTGCGGCGTCATCACGCGCTCACCCAGGTCGTTGAGCTTGCCCGCCCACTCCGGCAGTGGGCGCACCGTGACCTGGTCCCGGACCAGGGTCCCGCCGTTCTCCGTCTCCTCGAAGACGTGCCGGTGCTCCCACTCCCCCAACGGCCCGCTGACCATGCGATCCGTGAAGTACCGCGGCGGATCCCACTCACCGTGTTCGGCTGTCCAGGGCAGGTGCACCATGCCGAACGTCCCGGGCACGGAGATCCCCAGCTTGGCTTCCGAGCCCGGTTCGATCCCGTCCGACGGCGCTTGGCGCACCTGGTCGGGGCCCCCACCGAACGGCGGGGTCAGGCGGGGCAGGGCTCCGGGGCGCTCGTGCCACGCGAAGACCCGCTCCCGGGGTTGGGACAACCGTGTCTCATGGATGTACTGGTGTGTCATGGCAGTGCTGTCCGTTCGTCGAGGGGCCCGAGATGCGGGAGATCAGCCGTTCTGGGGAACCTGGTCCACGAGCTCGTCGTCCTCCGGTTCGTCCGCGGGGGTGACGCGACGGACCTGCTCGGAGGTCACCGTCCGTTCCCGCTGATAGGGCTCGAGCGTGACGGGGCGGCCGGTCTCGAGCGATTCGAGGACGGCCTCGTTCACTCGCACGTCCAGCATGCCCTCTTCGCCGTCCGGTTCCGGGGCCTCGCCCCGGCGCAGGCAGTCCACGAAGTACTGGGTCTGGCCACCGAACTGTTCCACGGGGTCGTGGGCGAAGCTCTCGGAGGAGCCCTCCTGGGTGAGCGTGTACTCGATGCCCACGCCCGGACCGAAACCGAAGCACGGCTGCGCGCTGATCTCGCCCTTGGTCCCTGCCACGGTGAACTGCTCGGCGGACTCGGAGGCGTAGCTGATGGTGAACTGCGCCACCCGTTCACCCGGGAAGGTGAGGGTCACGGCCACGGTGTCGTCGAAGTTGAACTCGCGGCCCGAGGTGCGGACTCCCTTGGCGTAGACCTCCACGGGTTCATCGTGGAAGAGGTTGCGGACCATGTTCTGCGGGTAGGTGCCCATGTCGGGGATGGGCCCACCCCAGAAGCCCGAGTGACCGCGGTGGTTCTCCTCCGTGATGTCCTGGGAGAAGGTCGCGGTGAAGAACCGCGGGTCACCGATGACCTGCTGGTCACGGACCTTCTCGATCATCTCCACGGTCGCGGGTTCCTGGTGCAGGCGGTAGGCGACCATGAGGGTGGCCCCGCTCTGCTTCGCGGCATCGGTGATGGCCTGGCAGTCCTCCACGGAGGTGGCCATGGGCTTCTCGAGCAGGGTGTGGATCCCGGCCTTCAGCGCGGGTTCCGCGAACTCGCGGTGGCGGAAGACGGGAGTGGCCACGTACACGGCGTCGATGTCACCGGACTCCAGCAGCGCCGGGTACTCCTCGTAGGAGTAGGTGGCCACGCCGAATTCCTGACCCAGCGCCTCCGCCTTCTCCGGGCTCGAGGTCACCAGGGCCGCGAGCTCCGCGTCCTCGATCCGGGAGAGCCCGGGGATGAATGCCTGCTGGGAGATCTGTCCCACGCCCACGACGGCGAAGCGGACGGGGTGGTTGTTCTGAGTGGCATCAGCCATGATTCTGACCTCCGGACTGCTCGAGTATGACGGTCCACGCCCACAAGTCAGGGGCTTATGACGTGCTACTGCCCACTGTAGGCACGGGCCGCGAGCCCTGTCAGCGCTCGTTCACCCACCGCGCACAGCTTCCCGGGTCTCAGAGTTCGCGCGCGTTGCGCAGCACCGGGATGGCCTTGCGCGTCCGCTCCACGAGCTCCGGGTCCAAGCCCACGACCGTGTAGTCCGGGGCGTCTCCCAGCCGCGCCACCACGGAACCGTCCGGCGCGGCCACCAGGCTGTGCCCCACACCGCGCGGCGCCTTGTCCGGGTTCTCCTCCCCCACCGACTCGGGGTTCGCCTGTCCCACGGCCACCACGTACGACGTCGTGTCCAGGGCTCGCGCGCGTGCCAGAAGTTCCCACTGCGCGACCTTGCCCGGCCCGTCCCCCCAGGACGCGCCGAGAACGGTGACCACGGCGCCGTCGTGCGCCAAACGCGTGAACAGACGCGGGAAGCGGATGTCGTAGCACGTGGCGACCCCCACCGTGAGGCCGCCCGCGGAGAAGGTGACCGGTTCGTCGCCGGGGTCCACGGTGTCCGACTCCAGGAAGCCGAAGGCGTCGTACAAGTGGATCTTGGCGTAGCCGCGCACGGTGCCGTCCGGGAGGGCGATCACCGCGGTGTTGCGCACGCGATCACCGTCGCCGGGGGTGAACATGCCGGCGACGATCGCGACCGAGTGCTCACGCGCGAGCTCGGAGACCGCCGTGGCCCATGGGCCATCGAGAGGTTCGGCGACGTCCTTGAGGCTGCGACCGAACGCAAACATCGTGGCCTCGGGCAGCACGAGGAGATCCGCGCGGTCCTCCCCCGCGCGGCGCGCGAGCTGGCGGACGCGCTCGAGGTTGTGTTGCGAGTCGTGGGTGCTAAGCAACTGGCCGAGTGCGATACGCATATCAGTCACGGTAGCCGGGCGGCGCAGGGGTCCGGAAGCGCTGCCGGGGCGCAGGGGCCGTCTCCGCGCGGATGTCGACGGCGCGTCTCACGCGGAACCACCCGGCCACCCGCGGGTGCGGGGCGGCCCCGGGAGCTATGCGTTCTTGGCGATCTTGACCGCGCTCATGATCATGGGGATCTGCAGCGGGAGGCGGCCGAGGGAGATCGCCTGCTTCGCGGCGGACGCGTGGCGCCAGTCCCACGCCATCTTGAAGTTGCCGGGCCACACACCCACGAACAGGGCGGCCGCGGCCACCCCGCCGGCCTTGCGTGTGGCGGGGATGAGCAGCAGCGCGGCGGTCCCGAGTTCCGCGAATCCTGAGCCGATGGACCACTGCCGGGCGGTGCCGGGCAGCTGTTCGGGGATCAGGTGGTCGAACGGTTCCGGTTTCACGAGGTGCAGGGTCCCCATCCCCGTGAGTGCCAATCCGGTGAACAGCGCGGCGCGGTGGGCCCTGCGGCGGGCGGTCATCAGTTTTTTGGTCATGCTCCACGGTACCCGGGAGTAGCCGGGGCCCTCGTCGGTGTGCCTTGGACCCGTTGTGCCACGCGAGCAACAGCAGGTTGGGGTAGTCCACCGTGTGGTCCGACTGGTGGGTGATGAACACGGCCTTGATCGTGTCGATCCCGTGCTCCAACCCGGGAGGGGACTCCCCGGAGCGGCGGTAGGACGGGCCCCACCCCTCACCGCAGTCGATGAGGTACTGCGAACCGTGCACGGTGAGCAGCGTGGAGATGCCCACCCGGTCGGAGCCGCCCCGCGCGCAGCGTCTCGGTCAGCATGGCCGCGGGATCCTCGACCATCCCGTGCGAACGGTAGGCCACGTGGTTGTCGGGGCGCACGAGCACCATGCCGCCGTCCGCGACCACGGCGGAGGACTCACAGGACTGCCCGAGCTCCACGCCGTGCGCGTTGAACTCGTAGTTCTTCAGCTCCAGGGCGTCGCGCAGCGCCTGACGACGCCGCTCCCCCTCCTCCGAGGCCTCCTTGCGTGTGGCGATCTGCCGGTTCATGGACTCGGCGTCATCGCGCGGGTCCACACCGAGCGCATCCAGCACGGCGCCGAGCTGACCGAGCGACGTGTTGGCGCGCTTCACGATCTGCTCACCCACGGGAACGCGCTCGTCCTGGTAGGAGCCCAGCAGTTCGGGACCCGCGAAGCCCTTGAACACGTACGCGAGCTTCCACGCCAGGTTGTAGGCGTCCCCGATGGACGTGTTGGACCCCAGCCCGTTGCTCGGCGGGTGCCGGTGGGTCGCGTCACCCATGGCGAAGACCCTGCCCTCCATGTTGCGCGTGGCCCGCATCTCGTTGACGGTCCACAGCGAGAAGGACTCGACCTCGATGTCCAAGTTCGGGTCCCCGATCAGGTTGCGCACGATCTCCCGCGTGGACTCCTTGGCCAGCTCCGGGGGCGGCTGTTCGATGTCGTAGCCCCACGTGATGAGCCACTTGTTCCACGGACGCACCATGCGCACGAGACCCAGACCGATCCCACCGATCGCGGCGCCGGGCTGGAGCGCCCAGTACAGGACGGACTCGCGGTTCTCGCAGTAGGGCGAGAGGTCCATGTCGCACACGATGTTCATGGACCCGGACTTGCCCATGAGGCCCTCCATGGGCAGCCCCAGCTGCTCGACCACGCGGGAACGACCGCCATCGGCACCCACCAGGTACTTGGCGTGGACCGTGTAGGACGCCCCGGTGAGCCGGTCGTGCACGAGGGCGTGCACGGCGCCGTCGTCCTGCTGCAGCGTGACGAACTCGGTCTTCCAGCGATACTTGGCGCCGCGCGCCTGGGCGTTGCGCACCAGGATCGGCTCCAGGTGGGTCTGCGGGAGGTCGCAGTTCAGGGACGGCGACGCCGCCACATAGTCCGCGTGCCGGTCCGGGCGGTTGCCCCACGAGCGGACTCGGCCGAGTTCCTCGCCCGCGATGGTCGTGCAGATGACCGCCTCACCGATCTGCTCGTGCGGAGCTGCCTCCGCGAGGATCTGGTCCTCAATGCCCAGGTCACGCATGATCTCGACCGTGCGCTGATTGGTGATGTGGGCTCGGGGGGTGTCCGCCGTGGTCGAGTACTTGCTGACCACCAGGACGTCCACCCCCAGCGAGGCCAGGAACAGGGCGGAGGACGATCCGGCGGCGCCGTGACGGCACGGCGCTCGCGGTGGAGGGGAAAGGGGTGGGCTCAGACGTCCTCGGGGGCGAGCACCACGTCGAAGCGGGTGCTGGCCCAGCTCTCGTCCAGGCGGCGGCCGTCCGGGGTGGGCTCGTTCGCGTCATGGGTCTCGAACGTCTTGATCAGGGAGTCCTTGACGCCGAACACCGAGTCGCCGGCCTCGAGTTGCGGATCCCCCTCCACGAAGATGTGGGTCACGAGCGTGCGCCGCCCCGGGGCCGAGACCATGAAGTGCAGGTGCGCGGCGCGGTACGGCGAGCGCCCGGTGCTCTGCAGCATCTTGCCCACGGGCCCGTCGTGCGGGATGGGGTACGGGGTGGGTGTGAGGCCCCAGAAGCGGAACGTCCCATCGTTGTCGGATTCGAGCCATGCGCGGCCGTAGACCCGGCCGTCGGTGTGCTGGACGTCGTACAGACCCTCGTCGTCCGCCTCCCACACCTCGATGCGCGCACCCGCCACGGGGTTGCCGTCCGTGTCCTTGACGGTTCCCTCGACCCAGCACGGCTGGCCCGGGGCACCCCCGGCGATGTCTTCGCCCTGGTCGATACGCGGGGCGTCCTGGGTGAAGAACGGGCCGAACACGGTGGCTTCCGTGGCGTCCTCGTAGGCCTGGTTGTTCACGGCGATGGTCTGCATGGAGATGCCCAGCACGTCCGAGAGCAGCACGACTTCCTGACGGGTGTCCGTGGTGATGTTCCCCGCGTCCGTGAGGAACTTGATCGCGGCGTTCCACTCGTCCTCGGTCAGCCGGGTCTCGCGCACGACGGCGTGGGCGTGGGTCACGACGCTGCGCAGCACCTCCGCGAGGCGCTGGTCGGGGGACTCGTCGAAGGACGCCAGGACCTGTTCGGTGAGTTGCGCTTCGCGCTGGCACTGCTCCTCACTCTCGGTGCTGTCGGACGCGTCACCGGTCGCGGCCGTGACCACCGAGGGGTTCTCCCCCTGCAGGGCCGCGCGCAACAGCACGGTGAGGTTCTCGGTCGTGGGCGTGACCGGGTTGGACTCCGGGATGGCCTGGAGCGAGCGCTCCACGGCCTCGGTAACGTCCTCCTCGGTGAAGCCGACGTCGGACAGCGCCCGGGGTGCGTCCAGGTCCTTCCGCAGTGCGGCCAGTGCGTCGTTGGCGGCCCGGGCCTCCCCACCGGCCACGGTGCCCTCGTACCCGAGCGCGGCGGCGAGACGGCCGGCGAGTTCCGGGACGGCCGGGGCGTTGAACGCCAGGACGTACGGCAGCACGGTCGCGTGGGTCTCGGCGTGGGGCAGGTTGAACGTCCCCCCGAGCACGTGCGCGATCTTGTGGTGGATCCCCGAGCCCGCGGACGCGAACGACAGCGCGGAGAGGTAGCAGCCGTAGAGCGCCTGCTCACGGGCGCGCATGTCCTCGGGGTCCTTGACGATCCCCCGCAGGGCGATCGCGAGTGCCCGCGCACCCTCGAGCGCATGCGCTTGGTTGATGGGATCGGCCTTGGGCGCCCACAGCGAGTCCACGCAGTGCGCGAGTCCGTTGAGCCCGGACGCGACCGACAAGCCCACGGGCAGGGAACGCGAGAGTTCGGCGTCGTAGATCACAGCCTCGGGCAGCACCTTGGGGTCCAGGCCGGTGGACTTGGTGCGGTCCTCCGTCATACCCCACATGCTCGTGGCCTCGGAGCCCGCGTAGGTCGTGGGCACGGCCAGGAGGGGCAGCCCGGAGGTCAGTGCGATGGCCTTGCCCAGCCCCGTGGTGGAGCCGCCGCCCACGGTGACGAGCGCGTCCACGTCCGCCTCGCGTGCGGCGTCCCGCGCGCGCTCGGCGAGTTCCACGGGGACGTGCTGGACGACGTCGTTCCACGTCAGGGCGGGCTGCGCACGCTCGGCTACCTGCCGGACCAGCTCGGCTTCGTGCTCCCCCGCGATGATCATGGGGCGCGTGGCGCCGAGGCGGTCGAGTTCGGCCACGAGGTGTTCGGCGGCCTTGCCCGAGCCGAACAGGACACGTTGTCCCAGGGTCGTGTGCTCGAAGACCATCGGCCGGGGCGCTGAGTCGGAACGCTGGATGGACATGGGAAACCTGCCTTGACTGGACGATCCTGATGTCCTTGCAGTGTGGTGCACACCATATTCATAGATCCAATACAATTTTTTCTCGGCAGACATAAGGACACATTATGGATACGCGCCAGCTCACGTACTTCCTCGCGGTCGTGGACCACCAGGGCTTCACTGCCGCGTCCGCGGCCCTGCGGATCACGCAACCGGCTCTGAGCAACACCGTGAAGCAACTCGAGAAGGAATGCGGCGTGCCGCTGCTGCACCGCGGCGCACGCGGCACCCGGCCCACCGAGGCCGGCAAACAACTCGCCACGGACGCCCGGCGCATCCTGCACGACCTCGCGTCCACCACAGCGCGCATGCGGTCGATCGCCCAGGGTCGGCGAGGTCAGGTCACGCTGTCCGTGGCACCCGCGTTCGAGTGGTGGCACCTGCCGCACGCGCTGAACATCTTGGAGAGCGCGGCCCCGGACATCGACATCGACCTGCGGGACCCCTCCCCGGACATCACACTGCGCACGTTGCACGAGGGCGTGATCGATCTGGGGGTCGTCCTGACCTCGGACGTCTCCGCCCTGCGGCGGATCCACGGCGCGGACCTCTCCCTGGAACCCCTGCTGACCATGCCGCTCGTGGTGCTGTTACCGCGCAGCATGGACACCCTGCCGCCTTATGTCTCCTTGGCGGACCTGGCGTCCGAGACGTGGCTCGTGCCCGCCCGCTACCCGGGACTGTCCGGGTTGCCGGAGTTACTGGCCAACGTGTGGCGCGAACGCCCCACGACCCGCCCGGCGGCCGTCACGGAGGTGTCCACGCTGCAAACATGTGTCCCGCTCGTGGCGGCCGGGCGCGGGGTGGCGCTCGTGCCCGAGCAGGTGCGGGAGATCATGGGCGCCAAATGCGTGATCCGGAAGGTGCGGGAGAGCGTGGCGCAACAAACCGCCGTCGTCGGCTGGCGCACGCAGCAACCGCTGTCCCCCGCCGCCCTGCGCGTCAAGGACGTCCTGTTGGACCCCGCCACGTGGGCGCGACCCGGGGACGCCGTGGGTCCGGATCCCGCGCTCGAGCAGGAACAGAGCTGATGACCACCTCCTGCCATAACCGGCGCTTATCGGTCATCCCGCGTTCCTCGTGAAGCGACGCACGTACCGGGCTTAGGCTGGGAGACAGCACGCGGCGTCGTCGTCGGAGGACGTCGTCGCAGGAAGTGGGGGAGACGGTCATGGACCCGTTCGTATCACCCGATTGGCTCGCCGAGCACCGCGAGGACGTGGTGCTCGCGGACGCCCGCATGTACCTGGACGGACGCAGCGCGGAGGCCGCCTACCTGCAGGGACACCTGCCCGGCGCGGTATTCGTGGACGTGGCCACCGCGCTCGCGGCCCCGGCCTCCCCGGAGAAGGGTCGGCACCCGCTGCCCACCCCCGAGGATTTCGCCGCGGCGATGTCCCGGGCGGGCATCGGCGACGACACCACGGTGGTCGCGTACGACGACGCCGGCAACGTCATGGCCGCGCGCCTCATCTGGATGCTGCGCACCACGGGCCACCGCGCCGCGCTGCTCGACGGCGGCCTGTCTGCCGCAGGCTCCGGCGAGCTGGAACGACGCCGCACGGTCCTCCCCGAGGCACGTTTCACCCCGGTGCCGTGGCCGCGCGACGCGCTCGCGAGCATCGACGAGGCGGTCCACGGCCCGCTGGTCGTGGACGCGCGCGACCGCACACGGTTCGCGGGCAACACCCCCGATCCCGTGGATCCGCGCTCCGGCCACATCCCGGGCGCCGTGAACGTCCCGTGCCGTGAGCACCTGACCGAGCGACAGACCCTGCAACCGGTGGAGCAGTTGCGGGAGCGATTCGAGCGCGCGGGGGTCACGGACGCGCACCACATGATCTCCTATTGCGGCTCCGGTGTGACGGCGTGCCACAACCTCCTCGTGGCCGAGCACGCGGGACTCGGCACGGGACGGCTGTTCCCCGGGAGCTGGTCCCAGTACTCCCACACGGACCGCCCCGTGGAGACGTCCCCTCAGGGCTGAACCATCCATCACGGTACTTACGGTTTCCCCACCTCGGTGCCAAGATGGGAAGCACCACAGTGGTTAGCGCCACGGACAGTACAGGAGGCACGTCATGACTCAGCAACCCGAGAACCCGGATCCCATCGCGTCCGCCGGTCAGATCGACGATCCCGACCAGCCCACCACCGTGCAGGGCCACGACGACTCCCGCGCCGGCCGCGACACCCAACCGGATGAGAGCTCCGCGGAAGGGGACCCCGACCAACCCGGCGCGGTCCCTCGCACCACCGTCGTCCCGGCGGGCGCCACCGATCCGGGCACCGTCGACGGCGCGGCGAACGCGACCGATCGCGGCGTCGTCGAGGAGCGCACCGTCCGTGACGACCGCGACATCGTGCGTGATGACCACGGCAAGCCGCCCAAGGCGTTGAAGGAGACCGGCTTCCCCAACGTGGGCGAGGGCACCGTGGACGAGCAGAGCGCACGCGACGTCGATTCGGAGGCGCTGGCCGGAACGCGGAAGTTCCAGCCCAGGCCCGGGGATCCCAACCCGAACATCTCCGCGAACCCCGCCAACCGCCCGGACGTGGACGGCGAGGTCGACGACGAGGGCAACGCCCAGTACGAGCGCGCCGAGGAGATGCCGGACATCGAACCCGTGCGGCACTCGCACATGGTCGAGGACCGTGTCCAGGAGCAGGAACGCGACTACGACCTCGAGACCACCGAGGACGGCGAGCGCTACCTCACACCCAAGGACCTGCCGAACAACTGACGGCGGTCCCCCAAGCGCGCCCGGTCGGACACCCGTTCGACCGGGCGCGACGGCGCGCTGCTGCGGTTCCTGAACGGTGTCGAGTGGGTGGGCAACAAGTCGCCGCACCCGTTCTGACTCTTCGTGATTCTCGCCGGTCTCGTGGCGGTGCTGTCCGCGGGACTCGCGACGGCCGGTGTCACCGCGCAGAAACCCGCGGCCGGGGACGCGGAGACCGTCCTGACCCGAATGACCAAGAAGTACCACGCGGAGGAACGCTCCGAGGCGGAGGCCGCACGAGCGGCCGAGGCCGGCGACGGCGAGCACGCCGAGACCTTCACGGCCCAGACCTGACGGTCCCGTCCCGGCGGGAGACCACCGCCCTGTGGGCCGCCGTGGGAAGCTCGCCGTGGGCCTGGCCATCTACTTCACCCTTGTTGTTCATCCCCGGCCCACAGTTCCCCGGGGAGGACGGCAGCCCCCTGACCTCGGTGCTGATCAGCGGTGTCGCGGTGCCCATCGGGCTGCTGTTCTTCGTGTGCGGTATCGCTTACGGGATCGTGGCCGGGACCATCGACAAGGCCTCGAACGTGCCGCCCATGATGGCGTCCGCGGTCACCCAGGTGGCCCCGCTGATCGTGCTCTTCTTCGCGGCCGCCCAGTTCATCGCGTGGTTCGGCTGGTCCAACATAGGCACGGTGCTGGCCATCAAGACCGCCGGGGTGCTCGGCTCCCCCACACGCTGACGCCGCAATGTTCACGGACACTTCGCTCGTTGTCCCCCAAAAGGGACAGTGTTGTCCCCTTAAGAGTTCGACGTCGCCGTGAACCGCGTTCTCCCAGGTCATCGTGGGATTACGCGGGGATGGAACTGCGTTCTATGAAAATGAAAAATCACGGGTTGATTACAACGCGGATGTGGCATTGCAGCGACCCGGACAAGTTGTCAGCCTGTTTGCTATGGCGAAGACGACATCACCTCGAACATGGATGACCACCCTTGCCCTGGTCGGGGCGTTCGCAGTGACCGGATGCGGGTCCAACAACGATTCCGGCCCGGGCAACGGCGCCGCCGGGGCCACCCAGGGGAGCACGCCGCAGGGTGGGGAGCAGACGAGCACCGACGCGAGCGGCACACAGTCCCAGACCGGTGACTCGCCGTCCGGTGAGGCGCAGTCCGGGGCGAGTGCCACTCCGGATGCCGACCACAGCGCGGACGTCTACGAGCTCACGGAGACCTACACGGATCCGGCGAAACTGTTCACGGTGAAGTACCCCAAGTCCTGGAAGGTCCAGAAGGACAACGGGTACCTGGAGTTGACCAGCCCGGACGAAAAGGTCCAGGGCAAGGTGGCCTCCACCAAGGTCCGACCCCCCAAGGGCGATTGGTTCACCCGCCCCGCCCACCCCCTGATCGGGGAGGAAACCGGGTTGAGCAAGCAGGTGGGCACCCAGGTGTTCACGTACTCCACCTACGTCCCGGCCCCGCCGCACAGCGAGCGCAGCGATTCGATCCTGTGGGGGCTCACGGAGTCCGGCAGCCAGGGCATCGTGTCCCTCCCGGGCGGGGACAAGCGGGACGAACTGTGGGCGGAGTTCTACTACGCCCCCGTGAACAAGGGGAACCGACCGCTGTCCCAGAGCCAAGGGGTCAAGCTGGTCAATCAGATCAACGAGACGGACGAGGCCGGCACGGTGGATGCGATCCTCAAGTCCATCCGGGCCGTCGACTAGAGACGACCCGCCGGCCGTTCGTCGGGGCGGGGCAAAGAGCGCGGGGAGAGTGGCCGGTGCGGTCATTCCGGTGGGCTGCCGGGATGACCGCACTGATGTTTTTCGGCGGGTGATCCGAGTGGGCACGCCGATCCGATCACTTGAGAACACCCCTGCGTCATGGGCAAACGCTGAGGTGTCCTACATCACAGGTGCATCACACTTTATTGTTCACTATTGCAAACAACATGGCTCGGATCCACGCTGGAGCCATGACACACAACACAGCCCGCAGCTGGGCCATCACCCTCGGTATCACGTCCGCCCTCACCCTGACGGGGTGCACCGCGTCGAATGGCGCGGCCACCCCCACGAGCTCCGACACCACCACGCACAGCACCGCACCGCCGCAATCGGGCGGGACGGCGACGTCGACTGCGGGGTCCGCCGCGCCGTCGGCGACACAGCCCGGGGACTCCGGAACGACCGCACCATCCACGCCCTCGGCGTCGGATGCGAGTTCCGAACCGGTTGGGGCGCCCGGCGCCACCACTGAACCGACCGAGCCCGCACCGGGCGACCAGACAGGTGACACGATCGCCCTGTCCGAGACCTACACCGCGCCGGACGGGGCCTTCAGCATGAAGTATCCCGCCTCGTGGACCGCGAAGACGGATCAGGGGTACTTGGAGCTCACGAGCCCCACGGGTCAGGCGATGGGTCGGATCGCCACCACGGACGTACGACCGCTGCGCGAGGACTGGTTCACGTCCCCCCGCTACACGGTGCCCGGTGAGACCACACAGTTGTCCGAGGACATCGGGGCGCAGGTGAGCGCGTACTCCGCGTACCTCCGCAGCGCCAAGGGTCCGGACGAGGACTCCGTGCTCTTCGGCCTCTCACAGGTCAACTCCTCCGGCCTGGTGAGCCTGGCGGGAGGCGAGACGGGTCGCGAGTTGTGGGTCGAGTTCTCCACCGGCCCGGTCAACACGACCGGGAGGTTCGTCACCGATGAGGAACTGGTCGACATCCTGAACACCACGGTCACCACTCACCCGGACGTCCCCGCCATCCAGGCGATGCTGCACAGCATTTCCATGGACTGACACGCGACGCACTGAGCCACAAGATTCCAGGCAGTGCCGCGTGCATTCAGGGGTCTGCGGAAGCCAGTATCGAAATTCTGGGCACCCTGGAGCCAGTATCCGGCGAGCGAGTGGTTTTGGAGTGCCTAGGAAATCGTGCCTGGCTTTAGCTGCCCCAGAAATCGCCGGTGGCTTCGGAGTGCCTCGAAGTGCGCGGATGGCCTGCCGGGCCCGAGAGCTGCGGCGCGACGCTGGCCCTCGGCGGCTACTTCCGGAACGCCTCCAGCAGGGCCTTGCTGCCGGCGGCGAGCAGAGCGACGTCGGCGCCCACGTTCACGAAGTCCGCGCCCGAAGCGAGGTAGTCCCGCGCCTGGTCCTGGGCGAACGCGTTGACGCCCACGAACTTGCCGGCGGCCTTCACCTCCGAGATCACGTGCTTCACGGCGGCCACGACGTCCGGGTGGGTCTGCTGACCAAGCAGCCCCATGGACGCAGCGAGGTCCGACGGGCCGATGAACACACCGTCCACGCCGTCCACGGCGGCGATCGCGGCGGCGTTCTCCACGGCAGCGGCGGACTCCGCCTGAACGATCAGCGTGATGGTCTCGCGTGCCCGGGTCAGGTACCCGGGGATTCGGTTCCACCGGCCGGAGCGGGCCAGGGCGGAGCCGACGCCGCGCACACCCCCGGGCGGATAGGCCACCGCCCGAGCGGCGGCCTGCGCCTCTTCGACCGAGTCGACCATGGGCACCACGAGCGACTGGGCGCCGAGGTCCAGGTACTGCTTGATGAGCACCTCGCTGTTCTCGGGGACCCGCACGACCCCGAGCGTGGGGTAGGCGGCGATCGCGCGCAGCACGGACTGGATGGTCTCGAGCGACAGCGGCGAGTGCTCGCCGTCGATCAGCAGGTAGTCGAAACCGGCCCCGGCCAGGATCTCCGCGGCGGCGGGATCCCCGGAGGAGTGGAACATCCCGATCACCGGCTGATCGTCAGAGGCCAGCGGGAAGAGGTCCTTGAGGCTCGGCAGCACACCGGGCAGGTTGGGAGCGTCCTCCGCGCGGAACGCGTGGATCAGATCGTTCACTCGAACCGACATGTGATGGCCCCCAGATCTCCGTAATCGGCGTGCACGGTGTCCCCGGGGTGGACCCACATGGGCTTGGTGAAGGAACCGGCCAGCACGATGCTTCCGGCGGGCAGGGTGTCGTCGTGCGCGGCGAGCTTGTTGGCCAGCCACGCCACACCGTTCGCGGGGTGGTTGAGCACGGCCGCGGCCACGCCGGTGTCCTCGAGACTCTCGTTGCGGTACAGCAGCGCGGAGACCCAGCGCAGGTCCACGGAGTCCGGAGCCACGGGGTTACCGCCGTAGACCATCCCACCCAGTGCCGCGTTGTCCGAGATGGTGTCCACGATCGTGCGACCCTCCATCTCGAGGCGCGAACTGAGGATCTCCAGCGCCGGGACCACGTACTCGGTCGCGCGCAGGACGTCGAAGATGGTCGCGTTCGGCCCGGTCAGCTCGTCCCGGAGCACGAACGCGAGTTCCACCTCGATGCGCACGTTCGAGTACTGGTCGTGGCGGATCACGGAGCCGTTCTCGTACACCTGGTCCGCGAAGATCGCCCCGTAGTCCGGTTCGGTGATGCCCGTGGCCTCCTGCATGACCTTGGACGTCAGCCCGATCTTGCGCCCCACCAGCCGACGCCCGGCGGCCTCGCTGCGGCGGCGCCACTCGTTCTGCACCGCGTAGGAGTCCTCCACGGTCATCTCCGGGTACTGCTGCGTGAGCCGCGGAATCATGGTGCGCTCGCGCTCGGCCGCGGCCAGATCGTCCGCGATCTGAGTGATGCGTTCCTTCTCCAGCATGGTGTCTCCCTCGCGTTGGTCGTGGAAGCCGAACGGTCAGAGCTGGTGACCCAGCTTGTACTCGCCCTGCTTCCACTCGGGCATGGACTCCTCGCCCTCGGAGGGGCGGGTGTAGGAGAAGCCGTCCGCGCCGATGGTCGCCGCGAGCTCGGACTCCTCGGTGCGGGCCACGACCTCCTGCGGGTTGCCGTCCAGGTCCAGCACGAGGGAGGCGTCCGTGTACCAGGACGGAACCACAGGGGTGCCCCACCAGTCGCGACGCTGGTTGTCGTGGACATCCCACGTGACCACGGGGTTGTCCGGGTCACCCGTGTAGTAGTCCTGCGTGTAGATCTCCACGCGGTGACCGTCCGGGTCGCGCAAGTACAGGTAGAAGGCGTTGGACACGCCGTGGCGGCCGGGGCCGCGCTCGATCATGTCCGAGCGGCGCAGCGCACCGAGCTTGTCGCAGATCGCCAAGATGTTGTGCTTCTCGTGGGTGGAGAAGGCCACGTGGTGCATCCGGGGACCGTCGCCGCCGGTCATGGCGGTGTCGTGCACGGTGGGCTTGCGGCGCATCCACGCGGCGTACACCGTGCCCTGCTCGTCCTGGATGTCCTCGGTCACGCGGAAGCCCAGGTCCTGCATGAACTTGGTAGCGCGGGGAACGTCCGGGGTGACCTGGTTGAAGTGGTCCAGGCGCACCAGGGCACCCGGGGTGTAGAGGTCGTAGCGCCAGGCCAGGCGCTCCACGTGCTCCACGTCGTGGAAGAACTCGTACGGGAAGCCCAGGGGGTCCTCCACGCGCACCGACTCGCCGATGCCCCTGGTGAAGCCCTCCGCGCGGCGTTCCACGCGGCATCCGAGCTCCTCGTAGAAAGCCACGGCCTTGCCCAGGTCCTCGGGGGTGCGCACACGGTAGGAGAACGCGGCCACGGCGGCCACGGGGCCCTGGCGCAGCACCAGGTTGTGGTGGATGAACTCCTCGATCGAACGCAGGTAGATGGTGTTCTTGTCCTCCTCCGTGACCGTGAGCCCCAGCACGTCCACGTAGAACTCGCGAGACTTCACGAGGTCCGTGACCACGAGCTCCATGTACGCGCAGCGCAGGATGTCCGGCGCGGGCACGGACGGGGTCGTGATGGGGTTGTCGGTGGTGATCGGAGCTTCCTGCGAAACGTAGAAGCCCGAGGACGTCATTGTCCGATCAGCGGGATTCGTCATGGTGTGTCCTTCTCGTGGGTGGCACCGGGTAGGTAGAGGAGGGGGACGCTCAGGCGTCCATTTCTTCGGTGGCGTCTTCCTGCTTGCCGAACACGGGGTTGTGCACCTCGCCCAGGTTGATGTGCACGGCCTGCTGGTCCGTGTAGAAATCAATCGAGCGGTAGCCGCCCTCGTGGCCCAGCCCGGACGCCTTCACGCCGCCGAACGGCGTGCGCAGGTCACGCACGTTGTTGGAGTTGAGCCACACCATGCCCGCCTCCACGTTCTGCGCGAAGTTGTGGGCCCGCTTGAGGTCGCTCGTCCAGATGTAGGCGGCCAGGCCGTACCTGGTGTTGTTGGCCAGCTCCAGGGCTTCTTCCTCGGTGTCGAACGGCGTGATCGCCACGACCGGACCGAAGATTTCCTCCTGAAAGATCCGGGCGTCCGGCTTGACGTCCACGAACACCGTGGGGGCCACGTAGTTACCGGTCTCGAAGCCCTCGGGGCGACCGCCACCGGCCACCAGACGGGCCTCCTGCTTGCCGATCTCCACGTAGGACATGACCTTCTCGTAGTGCTCGGGGTGCACGAGCGCGCCCACCTCGGTGGACGGGTCCGAGGGCAGACCCACCTTCACGCGCTTGGCCTGGGCCGCGTAGCGTTCCACGAACTCGTCGTAGATCCCGCGCTGGACCAGGATGCGCGAACCCGCGGTGCAGCGTTCGCCGTTGAGGGAGAACACACCGAAGATCGTGGCGTTGATCGCGCCCTCCAGATCGGCGTCGTCGAACACCACGGCCGGGGACTTGCCGCCCAGCTCCATGGACAGACCCTTGAGGAAGGGCGCGGCGTTGCCGAAGATGATCTGCCCGGTGCGGGACTCGCCCGTGAACGAGATCAGCGGGACGTCCGGGTGCTTGACCAGCGAGTCGCCGGCGTAGCCTTCCTCGCCGAAGCCGTTGACCAGGTTGAACACACCGGCCGGGACACCGGCCTCCTCGAAGATGCCGGGCCACAGGGACGCGGACAGGGGCGTGAACTCGGCTGGCTTGAGCACCACGGTGTTGCCCGTGGCCAGGGCCGGACCCAGCTTCCAGGACTCGAGCATGAACGGGGTGTTCCACGGGGTGATCAACCCGGCCACACCGATCGGCTTGCGGTTGACGTAGTTCACCTGGCGGCCGGGGACCTTGTAGGCGTCGTCGATCTGGGCGACGATCAGGTCCGCGAAGAAGCGGAAGTTCTCCGCGGCGCGGCGCGCCTGACCCAGGGCCTGGGTGATGGGCAGACCGGAATCGTAGGACTCCATGGCGGCGAGCTGGCCACCGCGGGACTCCACGATGTCCGCGATCTTGTGTAGCACCCGCGAGCGCTCACGGGGCAGCATCTTGGGCCAGGGCCCCTCGTCGAACGCCTTCTTAGCTGCGGCCACGGCAGCCTCGATGTCCGCCTTCTTACCGGAGGCGGCCTTGATATAGGGCTTGTTGGTCACGGGGTTGAGCACCTCGAACGTGTCCCCGTCCACGGAATCCACCCATTCGCCGTTGATGTAGTGGCGGATGGAATCGGGAAGGTTCTCGGGCGTGGTCTCCTGCAGAGCTGCCATGGGATGACTCCTCCAGTCGGTGACTTCTGACGGGTTGCTTCTGATTGCGTGTTCTTGATGGACCGGTCCTGACCGGTCGCGCCCGGCCGGCGGCCCGATCGGTACGGGTGGGTCGGTGGTTCACGAGCTCCGGCGCTACGGCTCCTCCTGGGTGTCGGCGCGGCTGCTGAGGTAGCTGCGAAGGGTCGCGGAACGGTGCTGGCGCACGGCGCGCTCCACGGCGTCGGCCGGGGCGCGGGTCTCGATGAGGTGCAGGATGTGGTAGTGCTCGTTGACCGAGGCGCGCGCACGTTCGGGGATGAACGAGAACGTGGAGGTGCGCAGGTGGTTGAGCCGTTCCCACTCGACCATCACGAGGTCGTTGAGACGTTCGTTGGGGCACCGGCACGCGAGCACCCGGTGGAACTCGTGGTTGGTCTCGGTGAACGCCTGCGGGTCGAAGTTCTTCAGGGACGCCTCCAGGGAGACGTTGAGCTGGCGGGCGTGCGCGAGGTCCGCCGCGGTCATGTGTTCCGCGGACAGCGCGGTGGCCGCACCCTCCAACAGGCCGAGGGTCTCCATGCTGTAGCGGTACTGCTCACCGTTGACCATGGACACACGCGCACCCACGTTGCGCTCGAAGGTCACGAGGCCCTCCGCCTCGAGCCGCCGGATGGCCTCGCGCACGGGCACCACGGACATCTCCAGGGTCTCCGCGATGCTCGCGAGCACCAGTCGGTAGCCGGGCGAGAACGCCTGGGTCATGATCTGGCTCTTGATCCAGTCGTAGGCACGCTGGGCCTTGCTGGGGGCCCCGGTGGTCGTGGTCACGGATTCCTCGGTTCGCTAGGGGTGTCGGTCAGTCGTCGGAGGCGGGGTGTTCCGCCAACCACTGCTGGAATTCTTCCTGCCACTGCCCCGTGGGCGGGAAGAGTCCCTTGACGGGGTTGCCCTCGGCGACGCGCTCGGCCACCCAGGCGTCCTCGCGCTCCTTGGCCAGGGCGGCGTCCACGACGTCCTCGGCGAGCTCGCGCGGGATCACGATGACACCGTCGTCGTCGCCCACGATCACGTCACCGGGCAGCACGGTCGCGTTGCCGCACGCCACGGCGACGTCCTGGTCCCACGGGACGTGCCGGCGGCCCAGCACAGCGGGGTGCGCGGTCTGCGCGAAGACGGGCAACCCGATCTCGGCGACGGCCGCGTAGTCGCGCACACCGCCGTCGCTGACCACTCCCGCCGCGCCGTTGAACTGGGCGCGCAGCGCGAGGATGTCACCGAGCGTGCCGGAACCTGCCGCCCCGCGGGCCTCGATCACGATCACCTCACCCGGGCCGACGGCGTCGAAGACCTGCTTCTGCACGTTGTACCCGCCGCCGTGGGACGTGAAGAGATCCTCGCGGTTGGGCACGAAGCGCAGGGTCCTGGCCGTGCCGACCATCGTGGTGCCGGGCGTCTGCGGGTACACGCCTTCGATCACCACGTTGTTGAGTCCGCGCTTGCGCAGCTCCGCGGACAGCCCGGCCGTGGGCGCCTTCTCGAGCTTGGCGCGCAACGCCTCGGGCAGTGCCGCGGCGTCGGAGTCCGGCAGACCCGCGGCCTCGCGGGAACCCCACGCCTCCTCGCGCTGCTTGTCGTCCACGGCGGGCATGGCGCCCAGCCCCTCGTCGAAGCTCTCGTCACCCTCGGTCACGTGGCTGATCAGGCGGCCCGACGACGGCGCTCCCGCCACCTCCGGCGCGTCCACCTCGATCTCCACGACGTCCCCGGGCTGCGCGACCGATGAACCGGCGGGGGTGCCCGTGAGGATCACGTCCCCCTCCTCGAGGGTCAGGTGCTGGGAGAGGTCCGCCACGAACTGGGCGAGCGGGAAGATCATGTTCTCCGGGGCCGTGGTGTCCTCCTGGACCAGCTCACCGTTGCGCCACGTGCGCACGCGCAACTGCTCCGGGGAGATCTCGCGGGCGTCGATCAGGGAGGGGCCCAGCGACGTGTAGCCGTCACGGCCCTTGTTGCGCAGGTTCGAACCCTTGTCCGCGGCGCGCAGGTCGTAGAGACCCCAGTCGTTGGCGGCGGTCACGGAGGCCACGTGGGACCACGCGTCCTCGAGGGAGACGTTCTTCGCGGGCGTCCCGATCACCAGGGCGATCTCGCCCTCGAACGCGAGCAGCTCGGTGCCGGCAGGGCGTTCCACCGCGGTGCCCGAACCGCCCAGCGAGCTCGAGGGCTTGAGGAAGTAGGACGGGACGGCGGGCTTGCGACCGCGCTGCGCCGCACGGGACTCGTAGGCCACGTGCACCGCGATGATCTTTCCCGGATGCACGGGAACCGGCTGTTCAGGGGCTCCGAATGAAGCCTGCTGAGCCTCCTGAGGGTTCTCGATCACGGCCACCGCCTCCTCGTCAGAATGTTATTTGAAATCGTATATTATCTATATATTCTGAGCAAGTGGCGTGGATCACATCATCTCCCCCTGGGACACCCGGGCGGCGCACCCACCCCAGAGAACCAGACTCGCCGGACGAAGGAGTCACATATGGCGACCCGCGATCCCATCGCCCACGAAACAACGGCCAGAAGTGCCACGCGGCGTCGTGAGCAGCGCAAGGTCGTGGCCGGAACCATCATCGGTACCAGTATCGAGTGGTACGACTTCTTCCTCTTAGCCTCCGCCGCGGGGCTCGTGTTCGACCACTTATTCTTCGAGCCCATAGACCCCCAGGCGGCCACTTTTATGGCCTTCACCACAGTGGGCCTGAGCTTCCTCTTCCGCCCCCTCGGGGCGTTCCTCGCACGGCCCCTCGTTTCCGTATTCCCGTGCACCCGGGAGGACCATGGGGCTGGAATTGTTACCCAGAACACAGATCGTATATGATCCATGACACACTCTTTCGACGCCACCGAACCACCCCGGGGCGGGCAGCGTGGCCCGCACCCGTCGTACGGATCTCACCGGTGGAACCGCACAGCACGGACGCCGCCCCGCGGCACGTCCGCGACTCGGACCCGGATCCCGGACCCTGCGGGAACACCCTGCGAGATCACCGCATAAGCCAGGAGAAGGCATGTTATTTCACCAGAACGGATACGTCTCCGAGGATCCCCGGATCGAGGAGCCCCGCGGCTGCGGCGTGGACCGCCCCGAGGACCTGACCGACACCATGGACGTGCTGATCGTGGGCACGGGACCGGCGGGTGTGATCGCGGCGGCACAGCTGTCCCAGTACCCGGACGTTAACACGCGCATGATCGAGCGCCGTCCGGACCGGTTGGAGATCGGCCAGGCGGACGGTATTCAGGCCCGCAGCGTGGAGACCTTCCAGGCCTTCGGTTTCGCGGAGGAGATCACGCAGGAGGCGTACCACCTGCGCGAGATGTGCTTCTGGAACCCGGATCCCATCAACCCGCAGAACATCGTGCGCACCGGCCGCCCCGCGGATGACCCCCACGGCGTGTCCGAGTTCCCGCACCTGATCGTGAACCAGGCCCGCGTGCTGGACTACTTCCTGCGCTCGGCCGAACGCGGCCCGGCCCGGATCACGCCCAACTACGGCATCGAGTTCGTGAACCTGGAGATCGACCAGGGCCAGGAGTACCCCGTGGCCGTGACCGTGCGCTACGCCGCCGGTGAGCGCGAGGGCGAGGAGCGCACGGTGCGCGCCAAGTACGTCTTCGGGTGCGACGGCGCGTCCTCCCGCGTGCGCAAGGCGATCGGTCGCACACTCAGCGGCCAGGGCGCCCACCACGCGTGGGGCGTCATGGACGTGCTCGCCAACACCGATTTCCCGGATATCCGCACCAAGTGCGCGATCAACTCCGTGAACGGCTCCATCCTGCTGATCCCGCGCGAGGGCGGGCTGCTGTTCCGCATGTACGTGGATCTGGGCGAGGTCCCCGAAAACGACAACCACGAGATCCGCAAGACCCCGGTGGAGGAGATCATCCGCCGCGCGAACAAGATCCTCAACCCCTACAGCGTGGACGTGAAGTCCGTGGCCTGGTCCTCCGTGTACGAGGTGGGCCACCGCCTCACGGACCACTTCGACGACGTCGACACCGAGGACCGCGGCACCCGCGTGCCCCGCGTGTTCATCGCCGGGGACGCGTGTCACACCCACTCCGCCAAGGCCGGCCAGGGCATGAACGTGTCCATGCAGGACGGCTGGAACCTGGGCTGGAAGCTCGGGGCGGTGCTCTCCGGGCGCGCGGACGAGTCGCTGCTGGACACCTACTCCGAGGAACGTCAGGTGATTGCCAAGAACCTGATCGACTTCGACCGTGAGTGGTCCACCCTCATGGCCACCCCCCAGGACAAGCTGCCGGATCCCACGTACCTCGAGGACTTCTACGTGAAGACCGCGGAGTTCCCGGCCGGGTTCATGACCGAGTACCAGCCGTCCCTGATCACGGCGGGTACCGACCACCAGGACTTCGCCGAGGGCTACCCGGTGGGTAAGCGCTTCAAGTCCGCCCGCGTCCAGCGCGTGTGCGATTCCATGGTCGTGCACCAGGGTCACGAGGCCACCGCGGACGGGCGCTGGCGCATCCACGTCTTCGCGGACAGCTCCGTGGCCGGGGCGGATTCCCCCACCACCGCGTTCGCCGAGTGGTGGCAGAACGATCCTTCATCCCCGCTCGTGGCGCTGCGCCGTGATGACGACGGCGATGCCACCCTCTTCGACGTGGACGTCACCTACCAGCAGCCCTACACGGACGTGGACATCACCAAGGTGCCGCGCGCGTTCAAGCCGCAGGTGGGCCCGTTCGAGCTGAACTACTGGGAGCGCGTCTACGCCGCGATCCCCGGCGAGGACGTCTTCGACGTGCGCAAGATCAGCCGCGACGGCGCCGTCGTGGTGGTCCGCCCGGATCACTACGTGGCCGCGGTCCTCCCGCTGGATGCCACCGCTGAGCTGGGCGAGTTCTTCGCCGGGTTCCTGCGCAGGGGGTGACCCGCAGGGCCCCTGCTGACCCCGGGTATGAAACGACCCGCCGCGCACTCCTTGGGGGAGTGCGCGGCGGGTTCTTCGTGCGGACCGGGGTCAGTGGGCAATGACCACGCTCGCCTCGGAGGTGTTGACCCGGAACGTGAGGGTCTCACGCAGGTACAGGTCCACGGTCTCAGCCGTGTGAGAGGAGTAGCCGATCGCGGTGTCCAGACCCAGGTGCAGCTCGTAGTCGCCACCGCGCGCGGAGAGCAGCAGGGCGTCGTCGAGCGCGGGGGCCCAGATGATGCTGCCGTCGCCCAGGATGCGGGAGATGTGGTCGTAGATCGGGTAGCCGTGGTCGGTGGTCTCCGTGACCTCCGTGTAGAGGTCCGCGGGCAGCAGCAGGTTGTACGGCCCGGCCACACCGGCCAGCCGCAGTTCCGTCTTGGCCTTCGCCACCGCGTTGGGAAACTCGCGGACGTCCTGCGGCATGGTGACGCGGCCGTTGTCGCTCGCGGGCGCGATGCCCTGGATCCCCGCGGCGTCCGAACCGTAGAACACCGTGCGGTCCTCGGCGGAGGCTAGGGCCACGGCGGCGTCCTTGACGGGCTGCCAGTCCGGGTCCGTGGCGCCGCGCTCGACGTCGTCCACGTCCGAGCGCTTCACGGTGAACGGCGCGCGCAGCTCCACCACGCGCACCACGTGGCGCTGCAGCGCCTGCACGCCGCTGGTGTCCGCCTCGATGCGACTCACGTGGCCGGTGCCCAGCGCAGAGAACTCCGCTCCGGCGGGCTCCGGCATGTCGACGACGCGGCGCGCGGCCACGCGAGCCCGGAAGGTCCTGCGGGCCTCGTCCTCCATGTCGGACCAGGCTGCGGAAGATATGGGGGCGAGATCGCGGTACAGGTTGTTCATCGTCAGCTCCTTGGATCAGGTTGTCGTGTGGTGGGTCCGGCTCGTGTCAGGGCCGCTTGAGGCTGCCGATGCCCAGGGAGCCGTCCGCTGGGGAGGCGGACGCGGCGTCGTCGTCCGGGGCGTCGGCACCGGAGGAGGTGTCCTGGGCGGGAACCGTGGTGGGGTCGTCCAGGAAGGACCTGGGCGGGGCGAAGAACAGGCCGCCCGTGACCGCCGTGGAGAAGTCGAGGATGCGGTCGTATGTGCCCGGCGGGTTGCCGATGAACATGTTCTCCAGCATGGTCTCGGTGACCGCGGGGTCCGCGGCGTAGCCGATGAAGTACGTGCCGAACTCGGCCGAGCCGACCTCGCCGAACGGCATGTTGTCCCGCATGATCTCGCGGGCGTTGCCGTCCACGTCGTCGAGGTCGTTCAGTGCCACGTGGGAGTTCGCCGGCTTCTGCTCGTCCGACATCTCAATGTCCTCGAGCTTCGAGCGCCCGATCACCCGCTCCTGCTCACCCGTGGACAGAGCCTCCCACTCGTCCATCTGGTGCAGGTACTTCTGGACGAGCACGTAGCTCCCCCCACGGTAGGAGGGGTCCTGATCCCCCACCACGGCGGCCGACTGGGCGTCCTCGTCCTCCGGGTTGGCGGTGCCGTCCACGAAGCCCAGCAGGTCCCGCTCCTCGAAGAACTTGAAGCCGTGGACCTCGTCCTGCACCCGCGTGTACGGGCGCAGCCTGCTCATCAGCTGCTTGGCGAGCTCGAAGCACACGTCCTGTGTGCCGGCGCGCAGGTGGATGAGGATGTCCCCCGGGGTGGCCGGTGCGGAGTGCACCTCCCCGTGGAACTCCCGGAACGGGTGCAGGTCCCTGGGCAGCGGAGCGTCGAAGAGCCGACCCCAGGCGTCGTGCCCGATGCCCACCACGCACAGCAGGTTGCTCGTGGGCACACGGAACGAGACCGCCTTGGTGAGGTCCGAAACGCCGGTCAAGACATCCGCCACCTGGGCCTCCGCGCCCTCGTTGACGGTGAGGACCAGGAACATGGCGGCTTTGGCCGGTGGGGCCACGATCTTCTGAGTGGGCATGGTGCCTCCATGGGGTGAGCGGGCTACCGTTGCGGGCCGATGACTGATCCCACAGTAACGCCCGAGCCCACCTCCTTCAGTGGGCCGCGCCCGTCTCGATGAGCAGCACGCCGCCCACGATCAGCACCAGCCCCAGGCTCATGACCCACGTGAGGGGTTCCTTGAAGACGAGATGGCTGATCACCGCCGTCAGCGCCACCCCGGCGGCGGCCCAGATGCCGTACGCCACCCCGAGCGCCATGCCCTGGGCCAGCACCGCCGCCAGCAGGGTGAAGGCGGTGAGGTAGCCCGCCACCACATCGATCCACCACCTCCCACCGCCCGCGCTCGCCATGCGCAGGCAGACCGTGGCGGTGACCTCCGAGAGGATGGCCAGCGCGAGGAGCAGAAGCGGGAACGCGGTCATCGGGTGGCATCCGTTGCGGTGGGAGTCGAGCGGATGCTCCCGGGCGTCCGGCCGTCGTCCGCCCCGCTCTGGTCCACCCCGCCCCGCCTGTCCAGCTGTGAGCCGACCTCCACGAGCAGCACGCCCAGCATGACGGCCACGAGACCCACGCCCATGAGCAGGGTGATGGGTTCGCCGAAGATCAGCATGGACATCACGGCGGTGGCGGCCACCCCGGCAGCGCCCCAGATGCCGTAGCCCACACCCAGACTCATGCCGTTGCGCAGCGAGACGAACAGGCAGACGAACGCGCCCACGTAGCCGAGCGTGGCCAGGGCGTAGAAGCCGGGCGACTCCACGGCGGCCTTCATGGACACCGAGCCGGTCACCTCGCAGCCGATCGCGAGGACCAGGAAGAGCCACTTCTTCACGAGTCCGCTCCCTCTGCCCCGAGGCCTTCCGCCGTGGGGCCGTCCCCTACCAGGCCCAGGGTCAGGTCCACGACGGCGCGCCGGTGGCCCTCGTCCAGGTCCAGCATCCCGAGGCAGCGGTCGATCCACGCACCGTCCGCCACCAGGCGGGCTGCCACGATGTTCGGGCGGTCGGAGTCCCCGAACCACTCGCTCATGCGCTCGCTCCACCGGGCGGCAAGCTCGGGACGCAGCCGTGAGTCTGCGAGGACGGCGAGGTCCGCCGGGTCCAGCTGGTTCAGCAGCGCGAACTCCACGTAGGCGCGCAGGCGGGTGATGGCGTCCGGGTCGGGTCCCGCGCGATGCATCAACTCCGTCTCCCAGTGGTCGAGCAGGTGGTCCACCACGGCCATAGAGAGCCTGTCCTTGGTGGGGAAGTGGTGCACCACCCCGGGCTTGGTGATGCCGACGGCGCGCGCCACGGCGTCCAGCGTGAGGGCATCCCCCGCGCGCAGCACGTCCAGGGCGCGGTCGAGGATCTCGGGTTTGGTCGTCATGCGGTGCAAGCTACCATACGTATGGTAAGCATCGCCGGGCTGGCACGTGCCGCGAAACACCGTGCGGCTCGGCGGGAGCACGTGCCCGAGAGCGTCCCAGTGACCGCGGTAGATCTCCTCGGTGCGTGCTCGGCTCGGCAACCGGCGGTCGGCCACCGGTGCGATGACCCCCTCTGAACGGCGGTCACAACCCCCTGAACTGCTCCACTACGTCCGTCGCGGTGGTCTCCCGGCACGCCGCGAAGCCCGTTCCGGCCCACAGGTTCAGCCCCGCGGGGTCCTGCGCGGAGGCCGCCCGCAGCGGGGCCGTCATGTGGTGGACCTGCGGGTAGCCGCTGATCTGCTCGGCCTCCAGCCGGTCGGTGAACGCGTTGCGCAGCGCCCGAGCCGCCCGCCCGGAGAACACCCGGGTCACCACCGTCTCCCCAAACCTCCCGCTCAGCAGTGCCTCGCGGTGCGCCGGTTTGGTGCCCGCCTCCTCGGTGGTCAGGAACAGCGTGCCCACCTGCACGGCGTCCGCGCCGCGCTCCATCAGGTCCTCCGCGGTCTCCCGGTCTGCCACACCGCCCGCGGCGATCAGCGGCAGCGCCGTCGTCTCCCGCACCGCACTCACGAGGTCCGCGGTGGAGATCTCCAGGGGGGTTTTCGCTTGGCCGTGGGTGGCCCGGTGGCCCCCGGCCTCGGTCCCCTGCACCACGATCGCGTCCGGGTCCAGGACCAGCGCCGCGCGGACCTCGGCCTCGTCGGTCGCGTTGAGCACCACGACCGTGCCCGCGGACCGCAACCGGGCGACGTCGTCCGGGGACGGCAGCCCGAACGTGAAGGAGACGAACGGTACGGGGTGGGTGGCGAGGTGGTCGAGTTTGGCGGCGTAGTGGTCGTCGGAGAACTCGCCGGGCTGCGGCGCGGCCACGCCCAGCTCAGCAGCCACCGGGGCCAGTGCGCGGGCGTAGGCCTCGAGCTCCCCAGGGTCGGACGGGCCCTGCTCAGGGACGAAGAGGTTCACACCGTAGCGGTCCGTCTTCACGGCGACCTCCCGGATCTCCTGTGCCATGGCCTCCACAGTCTTGTACCCGGCGGCGAGCATCCCCAGCCCGCCGGCCCGGGCCACAGCGACCGCGAGCGCCGCGGTGGACGGCCCGCCCGCCATGGGCGCCTGGAGCAAGGGCACGGGCAGTTCGCTCAGGGGGTTGGTCACGGCGTCTCCTTAGACTGGCGGGCATGTCCGCTTCCCATGATGCTCGCCCGGGTGCCATCGCGTCCTCTTCGAGTCCCCCGGCTGCTCCGATTGTTCCAACCGCCTCGGCTTCCCCCGCCGACGACGACGCCCGCCCCGTCATCAAGGTCACCGGCGTGGTGCTGCGCCGGGCCCGAGACGGCCACGTGCTGACGGTGCGCAAGCGCGGGACGTCCATGTTCATGTTCCCCGGGGGCAAGCCCGAGGCCGGGGAGTCACCCGTGGAGGCGGGCGTCCGCGAGGTGCGCGAAGAGCTGGGGCTCGACCTGTACCCCGCGGACCTGATGACGGTGGGCGAGTGGCACACGGACGCCGCGAACGAGCCGGGCCACGCCCTGCACAGTCACGTCTTCCTCAGCACCGTCCCGCTGGAGGGCACGCCGACACCCGCAGCCGAGATCGAGGAGCTGCGCTGGCAGCCGCTCGACGGCGTGGAGGACGTCGAGGACCTCGCGCCCCTCTCCCGGTGGCATGCGATTCCGGCAGTGCGGGGGATGGGAATCTAACCCCGGGAGTCGTCGACCGCGGTCTTCTCAGCAGGCGGTATCTGCCCCGTGTTCTCCAGCATTCGTAAGCGAGCCCTGCGGCTCAAGAACTGGATGATCACGCTGAACGTAGCGAACGCGGCGGTGTAGGTCACGTAGTACCACCCGAACTCGTGGTCCGGAACCATGAGAATGATGAACGCGGTAAACCCCAAGAAGAAAAAGAAGTACACCAGCCATGCCACGGCCGCCCGCCACCCCGTGTGCGGGTAGTAAGGATCTGCTCTCAGAATCTCCTGCCGCCGGGGCCGGGACTCGCCGGAGGCCCCGCCGGGGCGCCTTTCGCGGAGACCGCTCCGCCATCCCGTTGTAGATGCCACTGCCGCTCACCTGTTCCGATCGTTCCACAGGAAATCTCCCGAGCAATCACCGTCTCAGACCCGTCTCCGCCGGGACAATGGCCGTTCGGCCAGAGTTTCCGAGGGCAGGGGCACTGTCCCGAATACAACGGGGCAGTGGCGCTCCGCACGGCAGGCGGGGAACGGCGTCGTCGTCCCCCGCCCGGCGCATCAGACCGCAACTACGCGCTACTGCGCCGCGGCGGGCACCTGCGGCTCCTCCGGGCGGGCCGCCTTGCGGACCTGGAGGGTCCCGTGCAAGCCCAGCAGGATGAACCCGGTGGCTATCACGAGGGCCCACTGGGTGGCGTGGGAGAATCCCGCGACGGTCAGTGCGGAGGGCCACGCCGTAGCCGACGAGCGGCAGCGCGACGAGCCATGCGGAGGTGCTCGGCCCCATGAGCAGGGCCAGCACCACCACGCCAACCACCTCGAGACCGAGCCCGATCAGCACTATCCCCGGCGCGCCGAACCGGGCGGCCAGGTGGCGGGCGGAGGCATCGGAGATGAACGCGCCGACCGCCATGGCGGCGGCCAGGTGGCCCCACGAGAACGTGCGCAGCTGGAAGAGGTCCAGGTCCAGCAGGGCGGACCGGCGGACACGAACCCACGGGACGTCCCAGGGAACAGGGCGTTCACCGTGGACAGGGTGGACGGCATGATGAACGCCGCATCCAGCGCCTGGACGGCACGAGCTGCGATCAGTGTCCCCGCCGTGCCGGACAGTGCCGCAAGCAGGCTGCCCCGGCGAAGACCACGAGCCCCGCGGCGAGCGCGCCGAGCGCAATCCAGTCCCTGCGGCTCGGGGCGGGGTCGTTCTCGACGTCACCCGGTTGCGGTTGCGCCGCAGGTGTCCGCGCCGTGGTCAGGCCTCCAAAGATGGTTCGTGCCGGTGCGCCGTCCCGTGGGCTCCTGCCCGGCGGCACCTGTGATGGCGCGAACTCTATCCGCCCGGTCCATGCGGGTGCATCTTCCCGTGGCGGCGTGAGCTCAGGTACGGCGCATGACGGTGGCCGCGTCCACGGTGACGTCCCCCGTGCCCGGGACCGCGGCGTCGTCGTCCGTGAGGCCCGGAAGGGTGACGTCCCAGAAGGGCGTGGGGGCCGTGATCCCCAGGTCCTCGCGGGGGACGGCGTGGGTGTCCTGGGAGCGGTCGTCCACGGGGGCGCGCAGCAGCGTGGCCGTGGCCCAGCCGTGGGTGAGGAGGTAGTGGTCGCTGTCTGGCTCCTCCGGGCCGGTCTCCGCGCTGTAGGTGACCGCGATGTGCTTCTCGTCCCCGCGGCCGATCTGCGCCTGCACCGCCCCGAAGCTCGCCAGGTGGGCGGGCTTGAGACCGCGCAATCGCCCGGGGACCACGTCGGGAACGTTGAGGTTGAGGATCCACTCGTCGAAAGGCCGGTCCTCCCAGTGCTCCAGCGCGAATCGGGTGACCAGCAGGGCCGTGTCCCAGTGCTGCGGCGCGCCGGACGTGATGGACACCGCGATGCCGGGGATCCCGTGGGACGCGGCCGTCAGCACCGCACCCACCGTCCCCGAGTGCAACGTGGCCCTGCCCGTGTTGGCCCCCAAGTTCACCCCGGAGAGCACCATGTCCGGGCGCTTGCCGAACGCGCCGTAGGAGGCCAGGAAGGCAATCAGAGCGGGGGCGGCCTTCACACCCACGCACTCCACACCGTCGGGCATGTTCGGCGGCGCGGCCTCCACCAGAGCGATGCGGCCATCGACCTCCTCGCCGGACAGCGAGGCGCTGGCACCCGAGTACTCCTCGGCGGGTGCGGCCACCTTCACCGTGTGCCCCCGATCCAGCGCAGCGCGCACCAGAACCGCGAGCCCCGGGGACGAGATGCCGTCGTCATTGGTGACCAGGATGTGCATGTGCACCATGGTGACACGCGCCCGTCACGCGGACCAGAGCCCGGTACTCGGGCCAGGCCACCCAGGAGGACCAACCCGGTCACGCTTCACACGGGCCGAACTGCCCGCGATCACGTCCGGTCAGGGTGCACTGGGCGTCAGACCGAACTGCTCGGCGCGTCGAGCCGGAGCCGGGTCGTGGCACCGAATCGGAGAACCACAGGTCAAGCACCCGGAACGTCAGGACAGCGTGCGCACCGTGATCTCGCGGGCGAACTTCTCGATGGTCGTGCGGTTACCGGTCCCCAGGCCGCGGCGCGCCACGTTCAGCGCTCCCGCTGATGCACCGAGGGCCACGGCCTCCACGAGATCGAGACCGCGCGCCAGACCC
This sequence comes from Kocuria sp. CPCC 205297, assembly GCF_040981035.1. Taxonomy (NCBI): domain Bacteria; kingdom Bacillati; phylum Actinomycetota; class Actinomycetes; order Micrococcales; family Micrococcaceae; genus Kocuria; species Kocuria sp. CPCC 205297. Next base: position 100,700 of record NZ_JAVKPY010000007.1, read on the forward strand.
ACCGAGATCCCCGCGGTCATCGAGTCCCCCGCCCCTCGGTGGTCCAGCGGTGTGATGGACGGCGCGGAGACCTCCCGCACGGAATCCTTCTCCACGAGCAGCGCGGGGTCCTTGGCGCGTGAGATCACCACGGCGCCCGCACCGCGTTCGAGCAGCATGTGCCCGGCGCTCACCAGGGCCTCCGCGGTGTCCTCCGCGACGAGCTCGAGATCGAGCACCTCTTCGTGGCTGATCTTGAGCACGTCCACGTTAGCCGCCACGGCCGCCAGTGCGGGCTTGCCGCTGAGGTCCGCGACCACGGTGGTCCCGGCATCCCGCGTGTCCCGGATAAGGCGGCCGAAGAACGACGCCGGCACCACGTCCCCGGGTTCGGCCCCGGTGACCGTGAGGACGTCCGAGGCGAGCGCGTCCACGAACGCCGTGCCGTAGAGATCGTCCAGTTCATGGCGGGAGAGCTCCGGGGGCGGCATGTGGGCCACGGTCTCCCGGTCCTCACCGCGCAGGTCATAGACGTATCCGCCGTTGCCGTACCCGTAGCGCACAGCATTGACCTGCATGCCCAGCCCGTCCAGCATGGTGCGGATCAGCGAGCCCAGTTCTCCGCCGAACGGCCCGCTCACGGACACGTCCGCCCCCAGCGACCCGGCCATCCGGGCCACCCACAGCCCCTGCCCGCCGGGGTGCATGTGCACGTCCGACTCGTGGGAACTACGGTTGCGATGCGCAGCGGGTTCCGTGATTTCCGTGATCAGCAGCGGAGTGGGAACCAGGATGGAGATACGCGGCTTGGGGCCGGGGCGGGTCTCGGTCACGAACGAAAGCTACATGACACGGGCGCTGGTGAACAGCACACCAAGGTGTCACCATGGTGGGATGAACGTCACCGCACCGGTTCGTATCGTGGAAGGTCAGGCCGCCAGTGAGCACACGCTGCGCGCCCTGAGCGCGTACTTCAGCGAGTTGAACAACCGGATCGACGGCGGTTTCGATCCCGAACTCACCGAGGTCACCGGCCCGGAGGACGTCACTCCGCCGCACGGGGATTTCTTCCTCATGACGGATTTGGTCACGGGCTCGGTCATCGCGTGCGGCGCGGTGCGCAAACTCGACGACGACCGCGTGGAACTGCGCCGGATCTGGGTCACCCCGGAACACCGCGGACAGGGCCACGCGCGCACCCTGGTGCGGGCACTCGAGAACAAGGTGCGCGCTTTCGGCGCCACCACGGCCGTGGTCTCCCTCAACGAGGAGATGACCGAGGGGATCGCGATGTTCCGCAAGCGCGGCTACGAGCCCGTGGATTCCTTCCACGACGCCACCACGGCCTCGGTCTTCCTGGCCCGCCAGTTGTAGCCCCACCGATCGCAGGCCAGCAGTCATAAACCCGCAGGGTATGAACCCGCCGAGCTGTGAACCTCAGTCGCGGGCCTCGCGCGTCTTCTTCTGATTGGCCTTGTCGATCGCCTCGACCAATTCGTCCTTGGTCATGTCCGAGCGTCCCGTGATGTCCAGTTCCTGGGCGAGTTCGTACAGGTGCTCCTTGCTGGCGTTAGCGTCCACCCCGCCGGCGGTGTCCTCCGAGTTCAGGCCGCCCTTCTCGGCGCTGTCGTCCGAGGGCCCGTTGTGCTCCTTGGGCTCCCAGTGGTCCCCGACCTTCTCGTGGGTGTGCTTGACGGCCGACCACGCGGTGCGCGCCGCCCGGGCGTCGTCGTGGTATTCCTCCTGCGCCGAGTCGTAGGTCTGCGCGAACGTGTCCTGTGCCTTCTCGTCCGAGCGTTGCAGCGTGGACGGGATCTCGTCCTGACGCGCGTGGCCGTTCTTCTTCGCCTTGGGCACGGGGGCCTCCTCAGAGCGTTCGGGTGTCACTGGTGGCTCGATCCTACGCGCCGCCGACGCCGCTGCGACAGGCCCGCCCGCTGCTTGAGTCAGTGCCACTCAGCTTTCGTGCGTCAATGACTAGCACTTCCGCCGACAGCCTGCTACATTAGACGTTGTTGAGTCACAGAGACTCAAGAAACGTGATGGCTCCACGCGGGTAATCGACCGGTTCGCGGGGCACAGCACGTGGGTGCCGCAGAGTGAAGGAGTAATCGTCATGGCTACATTCGACCCGTTCTCCGAGGTCCAGAACTTCGCCAACCAGGTCCTCTCCGGCCGCAACGGCCTGGAGCAGATGCCCATGGACCTCTACCGTCAGGGCGCCAACTATTACCTCGCCGCGGACCTGCCGGGCATCGATCCCACGAGCGTGGACGTGGACGTGGACGGTCAGCTGCTGACCATCCGTGCGCAGCGTCGTCTGCCCTCCGCGGAGAAGGACACCAAGTGGATCGTGCGCGAGCGCCGCAGCCACTCGTTCGTCCGCCAGCTCAACCTGGGCCAGGGCATCGACACGGAGAACATCACCGCCGCGTACGACAACGGCGTGCTGACCGTGACCATCCCCGTGTCCCCCAAGTCCCAGCCGCGCAAGATCCAGGTGGCCACCGGCCAGGAACACCACGACAACGTGGTCCTGGAGCACGACAAGGGCTCGGACGAGGACCGCTCGCAGAACGTGCAGAAGGACTCCGAGGGGTCGCAGGACTGAACAGGGCCGATCAGGACCGGCCCTTCACCGGCGCTGACCGGCGAATCCACCCGGTCGGAACAAGCCTGCTCAATCGGGGGCTCACCGCCCCATGACATGGCTGTGCCCCGCAGGTCACCCTGCGGGGCACACTCATGTTCACCGCGGGGTCAGCGGTTCATCCACCGCACCACGTGGTCGAGGTCCTCGGACGCGCGGGAGGACCAGACCATGAGCGCGTACACGTGCGGTCCGCCCTCGCAGACCACCGCGGTGGTGTCGACGTTTGCTCGCACCAGCTCGGCCACGAACTCCATGGTGTCCGGGTAGAGCATGTCCCGGTCACCCTGCAGCACGAACGTGCGGGGCAGTCCGCGCACGTCGCCGAAGGCGGGGCTCACCATGGGGTCGGTGACGTCCCGTGTGCCGGCCCACCAACGAGCGGCGGCCCGAGCGCCGTCGGTACCGAGCATGTGGTCCGCGTCCCGGTACGCCTCGATCTGGGGGTTCGTCACCGTGGTGTCCACCCACGGGGCCATGAGGATCAGACCCGCCACGCCGAGATCGTCCGCGTCCCGCAGTCGCATGGCCTGGGCCAACGCCAGACCACCGCCGGCGGAGTCACCCGATAGGAAGACCCGTGGGCCGAACGAACGGGCCAGGTCCCACACGCCGTCGGCGAGTTCGAGCGCCTCGTCCACCGTGTGATCGGGGGCGAGCCCGTAGCCCGGCACCACCACGGTGACCCCGGTGCGCTGCATCAGGGCGTCGATCCAGCGCCAGTGCACCGTGGTCATGGGGTTCACGTACGCGCCGCCGTGCCAGTGCACGACCACCGGGGCGTCCGCCCGGGTGATGGCTGCCTTGGGCCGCGCGACGATGACCGGGTACCCGGCCACCATGACCTTCTCGAAGCTCGCGCGCTTGTGCATCGCCTTGTGCGGTGCCGCTTCCTCGCCGCGCACGGCCAGGGACTCGAGCAGCTTCTCCTCGGAATCCAGCACATCCGGGAGCACCCGCAACGCCTGGTTCGTGGCGCGCAGCACCGGGTCCGCGGCGCGCACGATCACGTCCGCGGCCGGCTTGGCGGCCCGATCCTCGGCGATGCACGTGCTCGTGGAAGCCGCCGCGTGCCGACCGCGACGCCGCTGGGTCCCCGCGGTCCCGGGCGTTGCGGTGTCTTCGCGGGAGCCCCCATTCTCGGCAGCGCCCGCGAGCTCACCGCGGCGCTGGGCGTCATCAGCCACGGCACCGAGAGGGGCCCCGGTGGCATGGTGCTGCGCGGCCGAGCGACGCTCGGATCCCCGGTGGTAGGTGGCACGGTGATCGGCCGCGGTGCGGTGGTTCCCGACATGACCGTGGGTCCGCTCGCCGACCCCGGCACGGTGACCGTGCGACGCCGTCCGACCGGAAACACCGGCCGCACCGGCCGCACCCGCGGTGGCCACGGCGGCGGTCGCGGCGTGCTGCCCGTGACCGGACTTTCCCCGGCGCTTCCCGGACACCGCGCGATGGCGACCGGTGACGGGGGCGGACCCGGCGGCGTCGCCCGCGGAGACCGTGCCGGGCTGCCCGGCACCCTGCGCGGCGAGGGACTCACCTTCGACGTCCACGTGCGGGAGGATCTTGTCCAGCCAGCGCGGGAGCCACCAGGCCTTCTCGCCCAGCAAACGCATGACCGAGGGGATCAGGAGCATGCGCACCACGAACGCGTCCAGGAGAACGCCCATCGCGAGTGCGAAGCCGATGGGCCGGGTCATGGCCATGTCCGCGAAGATGAAGCCCGCGAACACGGAGATCATGATGATCGCCGCGGCGGTGACCACGGAGCGGCCCGCCTTGAAGCCGTAAACCACGGCCTGGCGCGCGGGGTGCCCGTGGGCGTAGGCCTCGCGCATCCCGGAGACCAGGAACAACTGGTAGTCCATGGCCAGGCCGAACAGGATGCCGATCATCAGCGTGGGCAGGAAGCTGAGGATGGGCCCGGGATCGTGCACGCCGAACACGGCGCCACCCCAACCCCACTGGTACACGGCCACCACGGCACCGAAGGCCGCGAGCACGGAGAGCAGGAAGCCCAGCGTGGCGATCACCGGGACCAGGATGGAGCGGAAGACCATGAGCAGCAACAACAGCGAGATGATCAGCACGACGCCCAGGTAGAGGGGCAGTTTCTCGCCCAGCAAATGGGAGACGTCGATGTTCGCCGCGGTGGTGCCGGCTACGCCCACGTGGACGTCCTCATTGGCCTGGAGGTCGCCGTTGAGGTCCCGGATGTTGTTGACGAGTTCCTCGGTCTCGGCGTCCGCGGGTCCCGAGGAGGGGATCACCTGGATCACGCCGGTGGTGTTGTCGTCCGTGGTCACACCGGGGAGCACGTTGGCCACGTCGTCCTGCTGCGCCAAGCGGTCCGCCACCGTGTTCATCGTGTCGGTGGCCTCGGCATCGTTGAGACCCCCGGGGAGGTCCACGACCACGGCGAGGGGTCCGTTCTCACCCGCACCGAAGTCGTCCGCGATGCGCTGGTAGGCCTGGTACTGGGTGCTGTCCTGGGGTTCGGTGGACGCGTCCGGCAGGCCCAGGCGCATGGTCTGGGCCGGCAGCGCGAGCACGATGAGCACGGCCGCGCACGCCAGGGTGGTGATCCAGGGATGGCGCAGGTGCAGGGGGACGTCGTGCTCGTCGATGTTCTCCTCGCGGGGCGCGGCGTCCCGCACCTTCCTGGGCAGCACACGCCGCCCGGCGAGGGAGAGCAGAGCAGGGGTGAGTGTGAGGGTCAACAGCAGGGCGACCGCCACGGCCACACCGGCCACGGTGCCCATGAGTCCCAGGAACGGGATCGCCGTGACGTTCAGAGCCACTAGGGCCACGATCACGGTCAGCGCCGCGAAGAACACGGCGGTTCCGGAGGTGCCCACGGCCATCCCGATGGATTCCCGCACGGGCATACCTCGTCGCAACTGCTGCCGGTGCCGGTTGAGCACGAACAGGGAGTAGTCGATGCCCACGGCCAGGCCCAGCATGACGCCGAGCATGGGCGTCACGGACATCATGTCGATCACGCCGGAGAACGCGAGGGTGGCACTCGTGGCGATGGCCACGCCCAACAGCGCGGTCAGCACGGGCAGCGCCGCGGGGACCACGGCGCGCAACATGATCAGCAGCACCAAGGCCGCGATGATCACGCCCACGATCTCCGCCGGACCCACCAGGGAAGAGATGTCCTGCGCGAGCTCCTGGGAGAACTCGGCGTCCACGCCGTCCACGGGGTGGTCCTTGATGGCGTCCATCACTGCGCTCTTGGTGTCCGATTCCACGGAGGTCTGGTCCACCGAGAAGCTCACCACGCTGATCGCGGAGTTGCCGTCCCGGGAGACCACGCGGTAGTCACCCATGCGTTCCATGGCCCGTTCACCCTCTTCGAGCTGGGCCTTCTGCTGGGCGATCTGCTGCGGGTCGATCCCGCGTTGCTGCAGGATGCGCTGTTCGCTCACGCCCGGCGGCAGGTTCTGGCGCAGCTGTGCGAGTGCTTGCTCGCCCTGTTCGAGCTGCTGGCGGCCGTCCCGCAACTGCTGCCGACCGTCGTCCAGCTGTTGCTGCGTCTGGAACGGGTTGCTCGTGGAGGCCACCTGGTCCACGTCCTCGGTGGCCTTCAGAGCCTCGGCGATGCCGTCCTTCTGGGCCTGCGTGAACTCGGAGCCGTCCTCCGTGAAGAACACGACGCGCCCGGTACCCTGGTTCGCCTCCGGGAGTTCGTCCTTGAGCCGATCCGCGAGGTTCTGGGTCTCGGTGCCCGGGATCGTGATGGCGTTGCTCAGGTTCACACCCGACATGGCGACCCCGCCCACGGCCAACGCAAGCACCGCGAGCCATACCAAGATCACCGCCCACGCGTGGGAGGCTGCGCTCTTGCCCAGCCTGTACAGAAGTCGTGCCACGGGATTCTCCTACTGAATCGGAAGTTCTCTGGTGGGTGCGTCGCGCGGAGCGGCGGCTGATCGGTCCATGGGTGCTGTGCGGTTGTCGACGACGCCGCGGCGCCGGTCTGCGGTCTCGGCCCCCGGCGTCGGGGGCTCGTCGGTGGTGCTGGTCAGGGTTTCGGGTCGGTGCGCGGCATCAGGAATCGAAGCCCCGCCCCAGGACGCCGAGTGCGGTGGCCAACAGTTCGTCCCAGATCCGGCGACCCCGCTCGTCCAGCCCGCCCCCGGTGCGCGCAACCCATTCGTCGAGGCACTCAGCGAACGAGTTGATGAGCGTGGTGGCCACCAAGTGCGTCTCGAAGGACGAGTGCTGCGGCAGTCGTTCGCGCAGCACCTCGTTCAAGCGGTCCACGGCGGTGCGGGTCACCCTGAATCCCCACAGCGAGGCCGCGGGGGTGTCCTGCAGGTCCACGGAGAACACCGGTTGGAGTTCCTCGATCAGGGTGTGGGTGCGCAGCGATCCGATCAACTGCCGGTAGACGTCCCCCAGGGAAACGTCCGACGACGCCGCTGTCGTACCCTTCGGGGTCGTCGGCTCCGGGAGATCCCGCAGCACCCCGTCGATCAGCCCTGCCACGAGTTCCGAGAGGTACTCGAACACCGCGTCCTGGGCCGAGGGGAAGTGGTTGAAGATGGTCCGGCGGGAGACCCCCGCCCGCGCGGCCAACTCGTTGACGGTCACGCGGTCGGTGCCCAGCTCGGTGGCCAGTTCACCCGCGGCCGCGATGATGGCCCGCCGATTGCGCAGCCGAATGGCTTCGCGCTTGTCCTTGGGCTCCCCCGATCGAGGCTCACCCGAACGGTCGTCGGCGCATCCGGACAGCAACGTGGTCAACACGTGATCCATCGTACGGCAGTAATTGCACTGTGTGCATCTTCTGGTGAGGAGGCTCTCATCACCTCCCCGCCAAGTCTGCGTACGTCAGTCCTCGAGGGATCGATGGTGGGGGCGTCGGTCCCTGGAACGTCGGTTGTCGGAGCGTCCTGCGAGGTATCCCGCCCGCACGTGATCCGGGAGCATGCCACCACCGGTGAGCCAGGCCAGATGGGTGGCCCCGTCGGGGATCTTCATCGGGTTCTCCCCCGCTCCCTCGTGGGCGACGCGCCGCAGGGCGTCCAGGGCCGCGGCGGCCGAGGGCTCCACCACCATGCCCTCCGCGCCATGCAGGCTCCTGACCTGGGACAACATCGCCTCATCCGTGCACGTGACGTAACCGGCGAGCAACCCTTCCACGGCTCGACCCACGAATCCCGAGGCCCGCCCCACCGCGAGCCCGTCCGCCACCGTGCGGGTGTCCAATCCCAGCTCGGCCACCGAGATCCCGTCATGACGACCCGTGTACACACCCAGGAGCATGCACGGCGCCCGGGTGGGTTCCACGAACACACAGTGCACTGCATCCCCGAATTCCCGTTTCAATCCGTAGGCCACGCCGCCCGGGGCTCCCCCGATGCCACATGGGAGGTACACGTACAGGGGATGCTCAGCGTCCGCAGCGACACCCAGGTCATGTAACTGCCGGGCCACCCGCGCCCCCGCCACGGCGTACCCCGCGAACAGGCTCAGCGAGTGTTCGTCGTCCACGAAGTGCACCGACTCGTCCGCCTCGGCGGCCACACGCCCCGCTGCGACGGCTTCCGTGTAGTCGGTGCTGTGTTCCACGACCTCCACTCCCCGCGAGCGCAGCAGATCCTTCTTCCACTGTTGCGCGTGTACGGACATGTGCACCGTGGCCCGCAGCTCGAGCGCCGCGGCGATGATCCCGATGGACAGCCCCAGGTTTCCCGTGGAACCCACGACCACGCGGTGCTCCCGCATGAGCCGGCGGAAGGGCTCGGCCCCGAACACGGTGTAGTCCGGTCCGGGCCGCGGTGGTTCCGGCAGCAGGCCGTGGCGCACCGCGAGCGTCTCGGCGTACTGCAGGACCTCGTGCACCCCGCCACGGGCCTTGATGGAACCGCTCACGGGGAGGATGTCGTCACGTTTGAGCAGGACCCGCCCCGTCCGGATACCGCTAACGCGCTGCCACTCGCCGGCCTCGTCCAATGGCGACTCGATGAGCCCCCGCGCGGGCGCGGTCTCGGGGAAGGTCGCCGCGATCCAGGGCCGGAACCGCTCGAGGCGCGCCGCGGCGTCGTCGACCAAGGCCGGGTCCACCCCGGAAGCCGCCAGCCCCCGGGCGCTGTCCACCGCGGGATTCCACCATGTCAGGGGTTCCTCCCGGGCCAGCCGGGACAGCACGGGATCCGACGCACCCCTTGACCCATGCTGCATCGGCGGCTCCGTGGTGGGTTCGATCTCCGGCGTATCCATGGCCCCATCATGGCGCGGCATGCTCTCACAGGCCACCGACCGGGCTCAGCCCCCGAACTCCCGGTACTGCGCGGCCAACCGGACGGGAGCATTGGGGGCGCCGAAGCCCTCGTAGCCGCCGCGGCGTTCCACGACCTCCACGAACACCTCGCCCAGCGTGGCCGTGTAGAAGTGCAGGAACTCCCCGTGCTCGTCCCGGTCGTAGAGCAGCCCGTGGGATTCGAGCTCGGCCACGAACTCGGGATCCAGATCGAAGCGGGCCACGAGGTCCTCGTAGTAGTTGCGCGGCACGGGCAGGAAGGCGAGCCCGCGGCGTCGTGCCCGGCGTGCCACCGCGACGACGTCCGAGCACGCGAGCGCCACGTGCTCCGGGTAGGCCGCGCCCGTGAAGGCGCCCTGCTCCGCGGCCATGGGCGCCACGTTGAGGGGGATCCGCACGGTGTTGCCCTCCGAGCGCATGACCTGCGAGCGCACGAGTCCGGACGGCCCCGCGACCTCTTGCGAGGACGTGGGATGCAGGTTCAGCAGGGACGTCAGGAACAGCACCGCCTCGTCGTAGTGCTGCCACGGCTGGGCCAGGTTCACGTGGTCCACGCCCGTGATCAGGGCGCCCGACGCCGCGTCGTCCTGGTCCGCGCCGAACTCCCCGAGCCACGGGGGCACCCCATGGTTGCCGTGCGGGCCGAAGAATAACTCCGTCCCGTCCGGCGCGAGCACGCCGTGCAGCACGGTCTCGTCCGGCTGCTGGGCGCGATCCACGGCCCGGGCGAGCAGGCGTTCCGCGCGGTACGCGGCGAGGTCGGGATCCGTGACCTGGAAGCCGAGGGCCGCGAGCCGCGTGGGCTGCACGGTGGCCCCCGGGTCCTCCGAGACCACGATCCGCACCGGCCCCTGCGTCCACGCCTGGACCGAGTCCTTGGAGCGGTGGTGCCCGGCCAGGGAGAACCCCAGCTGATGCAGCAACCGGGTCACGCGCCCGAGCTCCCGGGTGCGCAGCTCCACGAAGTCCCAGTCGTCGGGGGTCTGCGGAGCGGGCAGATCAGTGAGCACGAGAGGCTCGCGCTCGGGTTCCCCGCCCGCGTCGCGCACGGCGTCCGCGGTCTGGTCCTCGAGCCAGCGCAGGGACCGCAACCCGTCCACGGCCGTGCGGTAGACGTCCGCCTGCCGGAACGAGTCGTTGAAGATCTCGAGGGACACGGGCCCGGCGTACCCGCACTCGTGCAGGCGGCCCAGCAGGTCCACCAGGTCGAAGTCCCCCTCACCCGGGAAGACCCGGTGGTGGCGCGACCACGAGAGCACGTCCTGTTGGAGCAGGGGCGCGTCCGCGAGCTGCACGAAGAAGATCTTGTCCGGGTCGCACTTTTCCACCCCGGCCACGGTGTCCCCGCGGGAGAAGATGTGGAAGCTGTCCAGGCACGTCCCAACCCGGGGGTGGTCCGCGAGTCCCACGATCCGGTGTGCGTGGCGCCAGTCGTTGACGTGCGCGCCCCACGCGAGAGCCTCGTAGGCCAGGTCGATCCCGTATTCGTCGGCGACGTCGCCCGCGGTCCGCAGCTGCTCGGCGATCGCCTGGTCGTCGTCCAGAACACCGGTAGCCACGTTCGAGCACACGAGCAGCACCGTGGTGCCCAGCCGGTTCATGAGTTCGCACTTGGTGCGCAGTCGGCGCAGGGAATCCGGGAACGCCTCCGGGGCCACCTCCACGCCGTCGCGGAACGGCTGGTACATGTCCAGGGAGAGCCCCAGCTCCGCTGCGAGCTCTCGGAGTCGTTCGGGCGACGACGGCGAGACCACCAGGTCCGGCTCGAAGACCTCGATCCCGTCGAACCCGGCGGAGGCCGCCGCCCGCATCTTCTCCTCGAGGGTTCCGGACAGGCACACCGTGGCGATACTGGTCCTCACAGGGCACCCTCCTGTTTCTCGTGGCTACGCTCACCCTCGGGAGCGGACGCGGGGACGGTAACGGCGTCGTCGCCCTGGCCGGTGAGCTCCAGGAAGTGCCGGCGCATGCGGGCACTGTCCGGGGCGACCCCCGTGATCAATGCAAATGCATCTACCGCTTGCCCCACGGCCATGTGTCCACCGTCCAGCACCGAGCACCCGAGAGCCCGCGCCGCCCGTACCAGGGGCGTCTCGAGCGGAAGGTAGATCACGTCCGCGACCCAGTGCTCCGGTCGCAACAGACCCACGTCGAAAGGCGTCCCGGGGTGATGGTGCATCCCCACCGGGGTCGCGTTGACCACGCCGTCGGCCGCCGCGATGTGCTCCGTGGCCTGTTCGGCCGTGACGGCTTCCACCACCGCGTCCGGGTAGCGGGCGGCGAGTTCGCTCGCTCGCTCGGCGGCGCGGGCCACGTCCACGTCCACGAGACACAGCCGCTGCGCACCCAGGGACAGCAGGGCCTCGGCCACCGCGGACCCCGCCCCGCCGGAACCGAATTGCACCACGGACCCCACGGTCACGCCGGGCAGACCGTGCCCGAATCCGGTGGTGAACCCCGAGCAGTCCGTGTTGTACCCGATGAACTTTCCTTCCCGGATGAGCACCGTGTTCACGGCCTGGATGGCCTCGGCGCGCGGATCGATCTCGTCCAGGTGCTCGAGTACGAGCTGCTTGCACGGGTGCGTGATGTTGAAGGCGTTGAACCCCAGATCACGCCCGGCCCGCAAGAGGTCCCCCACACTCGTGCCGGGGCGTCCGATCACCCCCAGGTCCACGGGGCGGTAGAGGTAGCGCAGACCGTGCCGGTCCGCTTCGGCCTCGTGCATAGGCGGGGTGAGGCTCTGGGTGATGCCGTCGCCGATCAAACCCACCAGGTAGGACTCGTTGCGAGTGGACATGGGACTCCTTCCGGGGAGTGTGTGCCGTGGTCAAGAGGTGCGAATTCAGGGCCCGGGGAGCCCGGATCCGAACATCAGCTGCGCTGCGGAAGCACCACCGCGAGTCGGTCCGCGGCCTCCCGCAACAGGGGGACGTTCTGGATGAGCTCAGTGGGATCGCACCGGTGTACGGGCGCGGCGAGCGCGAGCGCCGCCTGGAGGGGAGCACCTGGGGACATGACGGGCACGGCCAGGGCGGCCATACCGTCGTCGTGCTCCTGGTCCTGCAGGGCCCACCCCTGCTCCCGGACCTGCGTGAGGATCGCGCGCAAGCGCTCGCGGTCGGTGAGCGAGCGCTCCGTGCGCGCGCTGAGGTCGAGGGACGCCACGAGGTCATCGCGGACGCCCGGTGCGGTGAAAGCCAGCAGCACCCGGCCGAGCGCGGAGGTGTGCAGCTCCCCCCGGTCCCCCGGGTCCGTGGTGATGCGGTGGTGCGGGCCGTCCACGGTGTGCACGGTGAGGAAACGGTCCCCGTCCAGCACGGCCAGCAGACAGCTCTCACCGGTCGCCTCCACGACCTCCCGCATGACGGGCAGTGCGGTGCCGGCGTAACCCCTGGCCGTGGCCGCCTTCTGTCCCATCGCGAAGAGCAGCAGACCCAACCGGTACTGCTTGGTCGCGGGCTCGTACTCCGCGTACCCGGCGTCCACGAGGGTGCTCAGCAAGCGGTAACACGTGCTGAACGCGTAGCCGGAGTCCGCCACGAGTTGCCCGGCGGTCGCCCCGTGGGGGTACTCGGCCAGCATCTCGAGCAGCGCGAGCCCCTTGCGCACGGTTCCCGAACGGTCAGCGGCCCGGGACCGGCTACCGGCCCCGCCCTCCCCGGACTCCCGACCCGGTTTTCGGTCGCCTTCTCGCTCCGGTTCCCAGCCGGATTCCTGCTCCGGTTCCTGGGCCGGTTCCTTGACCGCCGACGCCGCGACGCGCGACTGCGATGCGCTGGGGCTCACGCTCAACTCCTGATTCGCTGACGGACATTCTTCTCGACCACTTGACGAACAGTGTGACCCACACCATTCTTGGTTTCAAGTATTCGGAAGTGATTTTCATTATTTGGCAATTGCCAACGCGATGACGCCCCACGGAAGGACCCGCTCATGAGCACGACCCCAGGACCGGATCAGCCGATCCACCCGCCGGCCCCGGCGGCGTCGGCGTCGTCGGGACAACTGACCGACTCACGCCCCGAGAACGTCAAGACCCCCAAGAAGGCGGCGCTGGCCAGCTGGATCGGCTCCGCGCTCGAGTACTACGACTTCGCGGTGTACGGCACCGCGGCGGCGCTCGTGCTCAACCACTTGTTCTTCCCCAAGGACGCGTCCCCGGGTGTGGCCATCCTGTTGGCCATGGGCACCGTGGGCGTGGCCTACGTGGTGCGGCCGCTGGGGGCGCTCATCATGGGCCCGCTCGGTGACCGGATGGGACGCAAGTTCGTCCTGATGCTGACCCTGTTCATGATGGGCGGCGCCACGTTCCTGGTCGGGTGCCTGCCCACGTACGACCAGGTGGGCCTGTTGGCACCCGCCCTGCTCGTGCTGTGCCGCGTGATCCAGGGCCTGTCCGCCTCTGGTGAGCAGGCCAGTGCCATCTCGGTGTCCCTGGAGCACGCCGACGACCGCCACCGTGCGTTCACCACCTCGTGGACCCTGCAGGGGACGCAGTTCGGCACCCTGCTGGCCACCGCCGTGTTCATTCCGTTCACTCTGTTGCTGAGTGAGGAGCAGCTGTTCAGCTGGGGCTGGCGCGTCCCGTTCTGGATCTCCGCCGTGGTGGTCCTGGTCGCCTACCTGATCCGCCGTCACCTGGAGGAGCCGCCCGCCTTCGAGGACGCCCAGGCCGAGACCCCCGGCGAGAAGCCCGCGACCCCGCTGGCCCTGATGCTCAAGTACCACAAGGCCGCCGTGATCCGGATCGCCGCCGCCGCGCTGATCAACACCGTCAACGTAGTGTTCCTGGTGTGGTCCCTGTCCTTCGCGACCTCGGTCGTGGGCCTGGAACGCTCCACCATGCTGTGGGTGTCCGTGCTCGCCAACTTCGTGGCCCTGTTCACCATCCCCGTGTGGGCGCTGCTCGCGGACCGGGTGGGCCGCAAGCCCATCTTCGTAATGGGTGTGATCGGTTCCTCGCTGCTCATGTTCCCCTATCTGGGCGCGGTGTCTTCCGGTAACTGGGTCCTGATCTTCCTCCTGGGTGCGGTGCTCTCCGGCGTGTTCTACTCCATGGCCAACGGCATCTGGCCGTCCTTCTACGCCGAGATGTTCCCCACCCGGGTGCGCGTCTCCGGGCTCGCGCTGGGCACGCAGATCGGCTTCGCGATCTCCGGCGGCGTGACCCCCTTCCTGGCCACCGCCGTGGCCGGCGCCGAGGGCGACGCCTGGCTCAACGTGGCACTCGTGGTCTGCGCCGCCGGTCTGATCTCGGTGATCGCCGCACTCACGGCCAAGGAGACCAAGTCTCGTTCGCTGCGCAACATCGACGACCTGCACACCAGCCGCACGGAGGCACTCGAGGTCGTGGCACTGGGCAAGCGCAACGCCGCGGGCCGCTGATTCCGAGCTCTGGTCATCGCACTGCCATTCCGTGGAAGGCGCGGTCGGGAGCTCCCCGGTCGCGCCTTCCGTCTGCCCGCCGTCAGGTGCGGTGGGTCGCGGAGGCTGCGCAGCGTCGTCGTCCGAGCACGGGGACGACGACGCCGCGCGGCCCCGTCCTCAGACGTCCCGGCGGCGTCCGGGCGGGCGGGTCGCGTGGATGGCGACCGAGACCAGCAGGGCGGCCACCCCGGCCCCGAGGGTGAGCAGGAACCCGTGCCGCGGCACGACCGACAGGACCCCGCCCAGTGCCGAGCCGAAGGAGACCCCCAGGACCAGGCAGGTCGTGAGCATGGTCATGACGCTCGCGATCCGGTGGGACGGGGCCACGCGCTCACCGCGCGTGTAGGCGCTGACCAGGATGGAGCCGACGCCCAGGCCGATCACCGTGAACAGCAGCGCCAGACCCACCGAGCCGGGGACCGGCAGCAGTAGGACGGACACCAGCACCACGAGAAGTGCTCCGCCGGCCACGCGCCATGCGAGCGGCACGCGCTCCGGGAGCCGGGACACCAGCACGCTCGCCACGGCGCTGCCCAGCCCCATGAAGCCGTAGATGATGCCCGTGTAGGCATCGGTCCCTCGGGCCGCGTTGATCGCGGTGAGTGCGGTCTGCGTGGAGCCGAAGACCGTGCCCACGCACAGGCACGCGAGCATGGGCGGGAGGACAGCCTTCAGGCGGATCCGTGGGGCGGTGCCGTCGGTGGGGGTGGGCGTCTGCGCGTCCACCCTCATGCCGCGGCGGCTCACCAGGTAGGCGATGAAACACCCCTGACCCACCACGACCCACGTCATGAGCACCAAGAGCGCCGGATTCGGGCCGAGTACACCCACCAGGATCCCGGCGATCACGGGCCCCAGGATGAAGCTGATCTCGTCGCACGCGGTCTCGTACCCCAAGGCCTTGCCCACCAGGCCGGGGGTGTCCCGGCGCCTGGCCAGGGCGGACCAGCGGGCCCTCGCGATGGCTCCCACCTGGGGGTTCGCGGCGCCGACCACCGCGGCGCACACCAGGATCAGTGACCGGGGCGCGTCGTGAAGGACCACGGCGAGCAACGATCCCATCCCGAGCAGTTGCACCACGGTGGCCGCGAGCACCACGGGCAGGGGTCCGAAGCGATCCACCAACCGCCCGATCACGGGCGCGCCCACGGCGGAACCGAGTCCCGCGGCGGCCACGGTGATCCCCGCGAGCCCCAGGCCCAGACCGGCCCCGCTCACGTACAGCAACAGACCCAATTGCACCGTGGCGGCGGGGAGCCTGCCAACCAGCGCGGTGATGAGGAAGGGCCATCCGCCCGCAGCCGCGAGGGACAGTGAGTCCCGGGCGGGTTCAGGGACGGCGGGTGGGCGAGTGCTCACGGATTCTCCTGGGTACGACCGACGCCGCGCACCCGACCACACGCGCGGATAATCCCCTGACGACACCTCGATGCTACCCGGGGGCCATCGGGCCGCGGTCTCTACTGCACCCTCGTGGCCCAGCGCGCCAAGTCGGCCCAGGTCCGAGGCAAGCGCTTCGTCCACGTCGACTGCACGGAGTATTCCCGGCCCATCCTCGAACGGACGGGCCTGACGCCGACCACTTCGGTCACCGCCGCGACGTGGCGCCGAGGCTGATGACAGGGCAATTCGTCGAGCCCGAGCGGTTGTTGGGGCCGATCAAGGGCCAGCTATTTTGTGCGGTTGACGTAGTCGAGGAATGCGAAGTGGAGCAAAAGCAGCATCACCCCCCGCGAATCGACATTTGCTCAGCTAAAGCAGGGGGTCAGCCGCTCGTCCGAGGATCCCGGGCTGAGGCGCCAGTCACGACCCAAGAAACGCAGGAGGGTGGCAGCCGTCCGTCCAGACGGCTGCCACCCTCCTGAAGGAACCCGTGCCTACCGGGCCGCCACCTTCGCGAACGGGTAGTCCACGTACCCCTTGGGTCCGCCCACGTAAAAGGTCGTGGGATCCGGGGTGTTCAGCTCCAGCCCGTCACGCCAGCGCTCCACCAGGTCCGGGTTGGCGATGAGCTCACGGCCCACCACCACGCCGTCCGCGAGATCGGCGCTCATGATGTGCTCCGCCTCCTCAAGTTCGGTGACCACGCTGAAGCCGCTGTTGAGGTAGAACACACCCTCGAAGTCACGGCGCAAGTCCCGCACGAACTCCCCGTCCACGTCCTTGTGCAGCACCGACAGGTACGCGAGGTCGAGTCCGCGCAGACCGGTGAGCAACGCGTCATAGGTGGCCACGACGTCGTCGTGGTCGTCCTCGATCGCGCCCTGGACGTTGTGCTCGGGCGAGATCCGCAGCCCCACGCGCTGCCCGCCGATCTCCTCGGCGACGGCGCGCACCACCTCGATCACGAACCGTGCCCGGTTCTGCGGGGAACCACCGTACTCGTCGGTGCGGTGGTTGGAGGACGGGGCGAGGAACTCGTGGAGGATGTAGCCGTTGGCGCCGTGGATCTCCACGCCGTCGATCCCGGCGTCCACCGCGCGGCGGGCGGCGGCGACGAACTCCTGCTTGATGCGGGGCAGCTCGTCGGTCTCCAGGGCACGGGGCGTGGGCATGGGCTGCTTGCCGCTGGGCACGTGCACCGTCTGGTCCACACCGATCGCACTGGGGGCCTCGGGCAGGGGGCCGCCGGTGAGTTCGGGGTGGGAGACCCGCCCGGCGTTCATGATCTGCAGGAAGATCACGCCGCCCTTCTCGTGTACGGCGTCCGCCACCCGGGACCAGCCCTGGGCCTGCTCGGCGGTCTCGATGCCGGCCTGACCCCAGAACCCGCGGCTCGTCACGGCCGGGAACGTGCCCTCCGTGACCACGAGGCCCGCGGACGCCCGCTGCGAGTAGTACTCGACGTTCATGTCCTTGGGTACACCGTCCGCGTCGGAACGCATCCGGGTCAGCGGCGCCATGGCCACACGATTGGCGAGCTCGAACTTTCCTACGGTGATCGGGTCGAACAGGGTGGGCATATGTTTTCCTTCGTCGAAAGCTGTTGGTACTTAGTCAGTACGCACAACATCCTTCCCCCGCACACCATTCCCGAGGAAGGCTTTCAGAAGGGTCGCCGGAGGAGTTGCCGCAGCCCTTCTGCCCCTGGCCCACCAACGGGTTGTCGTACTGCAGCTTGTTCTGCAGCGGACCCAGGACGTTCTGTTCCTCACGTCCATTGCCCATGGGCATCTGCTGCGCCACGCCGACGAGCGCCTCGCACACGGAGTCGTAGACGTCCTCGTGGACGTAGAGGCGCGTGAGCGCGGCACACGTCTGGCCCGTGTTGATGAACGCACCCCAGAACAGGTCCCCGGCAATGGCCTGCGGGTCCACGTCCGGCAGCACCACACCGGCTTCGTTGCCCCCGAGCTCGAGGGTCAGTCGTGCGAGCCCGTCCGCGGCCGAGCGCATGATCGCCTGGCCGGTCTTGGTGGAGCCGGTGAACATGATCTTCTCCACACCGTCGTGTTCGGACAGCGCCTTGCCCACCTCGCCGCCGCCGGGCACCACGTGCAGGACGTCCGCCGGGAGCACCTGGTTGAGCACGTGGATCAGGCCCAGCACGGACAGCGGGGTGTACTCGGAGGGCTTGACCACCACGGTGTTGCCCATGCGCAGCGACGCCGCGACCTGCCCCACCGTGATCATCATGGGCCAGTTCCACGGCCCGATCGCCCCCCCCCACGACGCCCAGCGGGACGTAATGCAGTTCGGCCCGCCCGGACTCGTCGTCCACGAGCACCTCGGCGAGCACCTCCGCGTTCGCCTCCACGGCGTCCGCGGCGCGGTGCAGGTACTCCGAGCGCTTCGCGTGCCCCAGCCCCGCCCATTCGGGTTGGGCCGCGCGGGCGGCGGCCACGGCGTCGTCGAGCTCGGCGACCGCGCACTCGTGGACGGAACCCACCACCTCACCGGTAGCCGGGTCCAGGATCTCGCGCCCTGACGGGTCGGTGACGGCGGCGAACAGGTCTTGGTAGGTGCTCACGGTGGCTTCTCGTGGCTGGGTCGGTTTGGCGCCGGTACGCGCGCAGCTGCCCCCATTGTGTCCCAGATCACCCCCCGGTGGCTTGTGCAGGCGTGCAGTGCGGTTGGCGTTGCATGCCGGGGACGACGACGCCGCACGCTGCCTGCGCGCACACCCGCGCCTCGACAGCCAGGCGCACGGCACGGATGTGCGAGGCCACCGTGAAGTCCTGTGCCGCGAAACGGGTGTGCACCTGGCGGACGGAGACGTAGAGGGCCCGGGCCACGGACCCCGGGGACAGCTCGGGATCATCGAGGTGGCCGGCGATGTACGCCATGGCCTGCTGCACCAGCAGGTCGCTGGCGTTCTCCTCCGCGGGCTCCACGACCTCGGCGGAGAGCACACTAACCAGCATGTCCAGCGCGGAGCGGATACTTCAGGGGCATGTTCCAGCGGTAGGCGACGTACACGATGAACAGGATCACGGAAGCTACCGTGACCACGTACACCCAGCCCAGATTGATGGCGAGCCACTGCACCAGGCCGAGCATGGCCTTGTCCGCCCGCACGGGGGCCAAGATGGTCCACACGGAGAAGGCACGATGATGGCACCGGACACGATCATGACCCGCCAGTTCACGCGCGTCTCGCCGCAGCAGGAGAGATCTGCGTATCCGCGACTGAGATCCATGGGTTCCTCGGGCCCGGGGTGAATGGCTCCGACCTGGGGGTGCTCCCGCTCTAGGCCAGCCCCAGCATCGCCCGGGCGATCAGGAAGTAGACCACGAGCCCAGCGGCATCCACGAACGTGGAGATGAACGGGTTGGAGAACACGGCCGGGTCCGCCCCGATGGCGCGTGCGATCAATGGCATACATCCCCCCACGGTGGCGGCTAACGTGCACAGGGCCAGCAGTGTCAGCCCGATCACCGCGCCGATGTCCCACCCGTAGATCAACCCCACGATCACGAATCCCAGTCCGCCCAACAACAGCCCCAAACACAGTCCCACGCGCATCTCGCGCAGCATGACCTTGACGACGTCCCGGGTGTGCACGTCCCCCAGGGCGAGCGCGCGGGTCAGGGATGTCGCCGCCTGGTTACCCGTGTTGCCGCCGGTGCCCGTGAGCAGCGGGATGAACACGGACAGCACCACGAGCTGTTCCAGGGTGGACTCGAACGTCTCCAACACCCGTACGGTGAGCACGGCGCTGACCGCGAGCACCAACAACCACACCACGCGCGAGCGCACGAGCCGGAACACGGGGGTGGACAGGTACGGCCTGCGCAACGGCTCGGAACCGCTGAGCCGCGCCTGGTCCTCGGACTCGGCGTCCTCGAGAATGTTCAGGGCGTCGTCCACGGTGAGCACGCCCACCAGGCGGTCCTCGTCGTCCACGACGGGCAGGCTAAGCACCCGCAGGGCCGCGCACTGGCGCGCCGCCCGCTCCCGGGGTTCCGTCGCGGACACCCGGTCCGCCTGCTCCATGACCTGTGAGACGAGGGTGTCCGGAGGGGCTGCCATGAGTCGCTGCAGGCTGGTCACGCCCAGGAGCCGCCGCTGCGGATCCGTGACCATGACCGTGTACACATTGCGGGTGCGTTCCAGTTCCCCGCGCACCCGTTCCAGACTCTCGGCGCACGTCAGGTCGGGGTGGGTCGTGACGTACGAGGGGTTCATCCGCCGCCCGATCGAGTTCTCCGGGTAGCCGAGCACCGCCGCGGTGAGCTCGCGCTCGGAGGGCGGCAATCCCTTCAACAGCCGGGTGGCCAGGGCCGCAGGCAGTTCGTCCAGCAGACTCACGCGATCGTCGGTGTCCAGGGACTCGACGACGCCCGCGACCTCCTCGTCCCGCAGACCCGTGACGAGTTCGCGCTGCAGCGGCGCGTCGAGA
This sequence comes from Kocuria sp. CPCC 205297, assembly GCF_040981035.1. NCBI lineage: Bacteria > Bacillati > Actinomycetota > Actinomycetes > Micrococcales > Micrococcaceae > Kocuria > Kocuria sp. CPCC 205297. The sequence goes on from NZ_JAVKPY010000007.1 coordinate 120,876, forward strand.
CGTTCGAACACGGTCACCGCGCGGTCCTTGGCCAGCATCCGGTAGGCGACGGCGCGCTGGCGCACTCCCAGCCGCTCCAACAGGTCCACGACCTCCCCCACCGTGAACTCCGCGAGCAAGCGTGCCACCTCCGGCAGGTCCTGGCTCCCGATGGCCGATTCGACGGCGCGGAAGGGCCGTTGGACCTTGACTTCGTGGACACGGCTCACGTGCCACCCCTTCCTGGTCATTGGACGGCACCGACGGGACGCGGGAGCCGTTGCCAGCCTGTCAGAAATCGGACGCGCCCGCCCAGTGGTGGCCGCACTCTAGAGTGTTCTCGTATCGCCCCACCCCGCACCCGGGAGTGGTCCTCCAGGCCCGGCCAGGCCCCGCACCGAAGGGTGACCGTGTACGCAGACCCCACCGACATGACCGCCATCCGTGAACTCCTGCACGAGATCCTGCGCAACGATCCCGCTCCCCTGCACCTGGGCATGGACCTCGGTGAGATCGAACAGGGCCGAGTGACCATGTCCATGACCGTGTCCGACTTCATGGCCAACGGCCACGGTGTCTGCCACGGCGGATACCTGTTCACCCTGGCGGACACCACGCTCGCGTACTGCTGCGCGACCGCCGGCTCCCCCATCCTCACGCGCAACGCCGAGATCACGTTCACGGCTCCCGCGCACAGCGGCCAGGTGATCACCGCGATCGCCACGCGCCGGGTGAGCTTCGGCAGGAATCAGATCTGCGACGTCGTCCTGGAGGCCGACGGGCGCGTGATCGCCTACTTCACGGGGCAGGGCACCACCCCGCCGCAGCCCAAAGGTACGGTGAAGTGACGGGCCGAACACTGTAACGCCCACCGCTGGAAGTTCTCGGGCACGCCGAGGCCACGTTCGACCCCGTGAGGTAGCCTCGGCGTGCCTCAGACTTTGGTGCGGGCTCGCGAATGACGCGCGGATGCGGCGTCGGCACTGGAACGCCGCGCCGTCACCGCATGACAGACCGGAACGGCGCTACACCCGCCCCCTGTGCACGATGCGACCGTCGCGGTTCACGCGCTCCTGGCCCAAATTATTGATGTGCGAATTTCCGAGCTCCTACACGAACGCGGTCGAGGACGCCGCGATGAGGTCCAAGACTTGCCTCACGGCGCGGTCCCCGATCCCGTGGATCACCCCCCGCAGCCCACTGCTCAGGGCACGCCCAACCATGGCGGCCACGGCCGGAAGCGCGTGGTCAGCTCTTCTGCGGTGTGCAGCCGCTGGTAGGCGCCCACTTCCAGGGGGCCGCTGCTCATGCCGTGGACGGTGGTGATCCCCCACGCGGAGAAGTCGGCCAGGGCCACCCGCTTCCCGGCCAGCAGGTCGGCCGGGCCCGTCCATCAGGTGCTCGTCGTAGCCCACCCACGCACCCACTCCCCCGCCTCGGCTTCCTGTGCGGCCTCGCGGATCGCTTTGACGACGTCGCTCGCTCGCGGTGTCACGGACGGCCTGCAGTCCGCCTTCATGGCCAGGCAGACATATATCCCGGGATGCCCGTGGGACTCGATGAACCCCGGCATGAGGTAACGCCCACCCGCATCCACGACGGGTGCACCCTCCGGGGTGCGGGCGCGCGCGATGGCCGAATAGCGGACCTTGACCGGGAACAACTGGGTCAGGACGGTGCACACGGGGGCGTACGGGATGGAGGCGAAGCCGAGTCCCAGGATCATGGCCACGGCGATCAGGGCGGTGCCCCGGGTATCCACGAGCCAGAAAATGGGGAAAGCCTCGAGCGCGGCGATCGCGTAGCCGACGGCCTCCACGATGGACGGGGAGGTCTTGTCCGCGAGGGCCACCACGGCGGCCACGATCATGGAGGACAGGATGGTGCCGGTGGGCGAACCCAGCTGCACCACCGCGCTGGAGAAACCGCGCTTGTGCTCAGGGGCGTTCTCCACGGCCAGCAGGGTGGCGCCGCCCCATTCGTCGCCGACCGCCATGCCCTGCAGGAACCGCAGGACGGCCAGCGCGGGGTCCTCGCCACCGAAGAACAAGGGCGCGAAGACGATGGACGCGGTGGCGCCGAACAGGAAGAAGTCGTACCACTCGGGGGACGTGCCCACATAGGCGCCGATCAGCGCTTTGCAGGCCTTGCGGGGGTCGTGTTCTCGGGCCGCGGGATGCCCCGTGGGACCTTCGGTCGTGCTGGACATGACAACCTCTGGATCAAGGAAGTGGTGCCGTTGCCCCGGGACCCGCTCATACGAGCACCCGGAACAGTGGCCGCGATTATTTATGTGACCAGGGTCCTACACCGGAGTTTTCCGGCGGGTTCAAGACTGGAAGGGGTCCGTCCGAAATTCGCTGCCGCGAGACGGTTGTCGCGTCCCGTGGCAAGTGGTCGAATGAACGCATGAGTGAAAACAGCATCTGGGATGCCCTGGAATCCGCACGCGACAAGGCCAAGGAACGGGAGCAGGAGGAGATGCAGCGCGTCGAGGACGCGGACAACCACGAGCAGCAACGCGCCGCCAGCTCCCGCATGGCAGCGCGCCAAGCCGTGCGCGAGACGCTCGACGACATTCTCGCGCAGCGGGAGGGGTGAGGGGTTCACGGAGGGGGTGAGCCCCCTCCGGCAACCTCGTGCGGCTCGGGGAACGGTTCCGTTCCCCGAGCCGCCGCGCCATCTGATAGTGATGCTGGGGACGCACATCGACCGAGGAGTCCCCACGAGCACGCATCACTTCATCCGAGCACGGCTGCCGTGGGTGGTGGCCGGGATCATCCTCGTGGCGCTGAGCTTGCGCGGGCCGATCATCGCGCCCACGCCCGTGATCACGAACATCCAGGCGGACATCGGCCTCTCGTCGGTCGCGGCGGGGCTGCTCACGGGACTCCCGGTGTTCCTCTTCGCCGTGGTCACCCCGGCGGCCTCCACGGTCATCCGACGTGCGGGCCCCGAGGCCGCCGTCCTGCTCAGCCTCGTCGGTGTCCTAGTGGGCACCATCATCCGTTCCCTCGGCTCCACGCCCCTGCTGTTGGTGGGCACCGTGGTCATCGGGGCGTCGATCACGATCGGCAACATCGTGATCCCGGTCATCATCCGCCGCGACGTCCCCTGGCGCCAGGTCTTCGTGGTCACCGCCGCCTACTCCGCGGCCCTCAACGTGGGGTCCATGATCACCGCGCTCGGCACCGCGCCGCTCGCCGCCGCCCTAGGGTGGCGCTGGGCCATCACGGCCTGGGGCGTCCTGGCGCTCGCCGGCATCGGCTACTGGCTCCTGCTTTCACGACGCCGCTCCGGCAGCCCCGGCGACGACGCCGCCTCAGCCGCCCACACGCCGTCGTCCCCCGACGCCCCCGGCCGCGGCGCGGCCCCCAACCCCCACGCGCCGTCGGCCCCCGAAACCTCAGAGGCCCCCGCGGAGATGCTGCCGCCAGCGGAACCCGACACCGCTCACGCGACGGGCGTGTGCGGCGCATCGGCTGGTTGCTCGCGCTGGCGTTCTGCGGGCAGGCCATGGCCTACTACTCGGTGACGGCGTGGCTACCCGCGCTGCTCGCGGACACGCGGGGGTTGAGCTTGGCGAGTTCCGGGGCCTCGGCGTCGCTGTTCCAGGTGGCCGCCGTCATCGGGGCGTTCGGCGTGCCCCTCCTGGCCGCACGGGCGCCCGCGTGGGTTCCGGTGGCACTGATCGGAGCGCTGTGGATCACCCTACCCATCGGCCTGATGCTCGCGCCGGGGTGGTTCATCGCGTGGTCGCTCATCGGCGGGGCGGCCCAGGGCGGCGGTTTCACGGCGATCTTCTCGATCGTCGCCCGCGTGGCCCGCTCCTCCGCCGAGGCGGCGCGGATGTCCGCGCGGGTGCAGGGCATCGGCTACCTCGCGGCCACGATCGGGCCACCCCTGGCCGGAGGTTTGAACACCGCGACCGGGGCGTGGACGGCGCCCCTGCTGTTGGTGCTCGCCGCGACCGTGGTGTTCACGGTGGGCGGGGTGTTGGCGGCGTTCAGTGCGCGGTCGTGAACACCACGACATGACAGCGCGCGTTCCACGGCAGTTGATGTTACGGATACAGGACTGGGGCCCACTCACGAATGAGTGGGCCCCAGCCATCACGTCCTGGATCTAGAACCTACGGAACGAGGTCTCAGCGACCCGGGTGGGTGGTGCCGTCCACGTTGATGGTCCCGGTGTCGCGCACGGTGCTGGTCCCGGTGTCGCGGCGACGATCCGTGGTGTGGTCGACGTGGCGATCGTTGTGGACGCTTCGCCGCCTCTCTCGGGCAACAGTGTGCTCTCTTTATATTCGGGAATAATCAAAGGCGAGTCCGAGAGCTTGATTCTCCTGGCCGGGGCCAGCCGGAACACCGGCGCGTACTGCATCACCCAGGTGAAGCGGCGATTTCCTTAAATTTTCCCGGATACACGCGGGCGAAGAGGATGAATCGGGAATAAATATACGATTTGGTCCTCGCGCCCCCAGCACCGATGATCGAGGAATGCAGAGGGCATTCCCCTACCCCCTCCGCAACCTCACCCGCCCCGGACCAGCGCGCCCCCTTCCCCGGGTAGTTTCAAGATCAGTCACCCCGGGAGGAGCTCACATGTCCCAGCGCATCGCCATCATCGGCGCGGGAATCGGCGGTCTGACCCTTGCCATCGATCTGCAGCGCAAGGGGTTGGACGTCCGGATCTACGAACAGACCGCTGTCCTGCGGGAGGTCGGCGCCGCCGTCCCCCACCACGGCCAGGGCGCGAGTCCCTGATCCGGTCCCACGCCGTAGCGAGAGCCGCCGTCCCCCACCACGGCCAGGGCGCGAACCAGTCCATCGAGGACGCGATCGTCCTATCCGACCTACTCTCCAGCACGACCGACTGGGACCATGCGCGTGCCGAGTACGAGCGGCGTCGTCGTTTCCGCACCCGCACGATCGTGGACGCGTCCGTCACCGTGGGTGAAATGCTTCACCTGCCCGACGGCGCTCGCGCCCGGGAACGCAACACTCGCCTGGCCTCGCCGGACGCCTTCGACCGGGACCTGGACTGGATCCATTCGTTCCGTGCCGATGAGCAGGCCCCGGAAGCCCCGGCCGTGGGTGGGTGATCAGGAAGGGCGTCGCGCCCAGCGCGGCGCCCGCTCCGGCCGCGGTCCTACGCCCACCGCCAACGCCGGGAACGCACTGAGCCACGGCACCCGCCGCACGACCTTCACGACCCACGACGGCGGCCGCAGGTCCCTGCCCCGGATCGCCGGCATGATCAGTGCCGCGTGCAGGATTCGCTGCATGCCCTGGATGACCACCGTGGGCACCATGCGGCGTCGCTGGATCCGCGCCAACCCACGCGCCTCCGCCCGCCCGGATGCACCGCCAGAACGCAGCAGCGGAGCCAGAATGCGGGCCGCAGCCACCGCGTCCTGCACCGCCAGATTGATCCCGACGCCGCCCACCGGCGACATCGCGTGTGCGGCGTCCCCGATGCACAGGACCCCCGGGGCGTACCAGCGGCGCAGCCGGTCCAGGCGCACGTCGAGGTGCTTCACGTCCGCCGTGGACCCGATCCCGGTCACCCCGGCGGCCGCCTCCGGGAAGAGCTGCGCGGCGTCGGCCCGGAAGGCGTCGAGACCGCGGGCGCGCACGGCGTCGTCGGCACCCTTGGGGCCCAGCTGCGCGACCTGGATGTAGCCGTCGCGCGGGATGCCGATAGCCACCCGCCCCCGGTTCGAGCGCGGCAGCAGCGACTCCCCCACGCGGCGCTCGGTGGGCAGGCGGTACCACCAGACGTCGAAGCCCACGGCGCGTTCCCGCGCCGGAAACCCTACGGCGCGGCGGATCACGGACCAGCGGCCGTCGCACGCGATCGTGAGATCAGCCGCCACCTGTCCGGTACCTTCCGGCGATTCGACGACAACGCCGCTCACCCGTCCCTTCTCCCACGTCACCCCGGTGACCTCGTGCTCCGTGCGCAGCGAGAACGTGGGCTCGGCGGCGGCCGCGTCCGCGAGCAGGTCCAGAAGATCCCACTGTGGGACCATGGCGATGTAGGGGTGGCGCACCGGCAACCGGGTGAAGTCCACCATGCGCACCGGGCGGCCCTCGGGGTCCGGGAGGTCCACGTGGGTGACCCTGGAATGCGGAATGGCCTCGAAACGATCGAAGAGACCGAGATCGTCGAGCAGGGCCAGAGTGGTGGGATGCACGGTGTCCCCGCGGAAGTCGCGGAGGAAGTCCGCGTGCTTCTCCAACACCGTGACCGCCACACCCGCTCGCGCCAGTAGGAGACCCAGCACCAGGCCGGCCGGACCGCCGCCGACGATGGCGCACGTGGTGCGAACGGTGGGCGGCTCCGCGGGCGTCGTCACCCCGCCAGCCCCTTCACGAATCCCCAGAACGTTTCCGCGCTCACGGTCAGATTGTGCGCGAAGGTCTCCAGGTCCTCACTCGAGTCCCGGCGGTAGTTCACGCAGAACTCGTAGCCGTCCGTATGGGTCGTGTACGTGACACCGAAGCCCTCGGGTGTGGTGGGCGCGAACGCGTAGCGCACGATCGGGTCCGGACCACCGATGGACGTGGTGGACAGGAAGTCGTGGCGCATGGCCGCGATCCCCGGGGAGTCGAAGAACTCGGACAGCTCCCCCGTCTTCCGGGCCATCATGGCGAGTCCCAACAGGTGGCGATCCACACCGCGGGCGTTCTTGCAGGCCTTGACCCAACCACGATGTGCGTCCAGGGCCTCCGTGAACAGCTCCTCGGTCGCCTCACCGGCGAGGAGGGCGCGGGCGAATGCGGTGGCCTGCGGGGTCACGGGGCGGAGGCACTCGGTGCGTCCCGCCTGGAACTCACGCATGTCCACCGATTCATATACACCGCGCGCCGTCCCGTACGTCGCAAGCTGGGCGAGCAACATGATGAATTGCTGAGCGGCGTCGTCGCTGATCTTGAACGGGAGTTCGGCGCGGTGCAGCCGCGGCACGAACACCCGGTGCACGCCCAGCAGCGCGGCCTCCGTGCGGTATTGGGCGACCCGCGCCACGAGTTCGTCACGCAACTGCGGCTCGAGCTCCCACGTGATCGCGGCGGGTTGCGGGGCGTCCGGCAGCGCGGCCTCGTCCGGGATCGTCACGTCCTGCATGGCTCCCGCGACGGCCAGGATCGTGGCCCCGTCCACGGTGCTGTGTTCCACGTGCATGGCCAGCCACGGATCCTCGAGGCACACCTCGTACGTGATCGGTTTGTAGGCCCACGCTTGTCCCACCTCGAACGCGCAGCGCTCCAGGTGCTCCACGACCTCGGCCCGTGCCCCCACGACATTGACCAGGAACACCATGCGGCTGATCCGGTCGTAGATCTCCGCGTTGTGCTCGTTCGAAGTCAACTTTTCCAACAGGGGCGCGGCCGTCTCACTGCCCAGGTAGGACAGCGCCCCGAACGGCAGCTCGGTCTCCCGCGGTTCGTCCCGCTCCACGACCGCGCGCAGCCCCGCGGCCACCGTGCGCAGCGGCAGCGGTTGCCGGTCCTGGGTACTGATCGTCAGCGCGTACAGCCGGCCGCGGTGGATCACGCCGATCTCCTCCGCTGCCTCGGCCGACCCCGACGACGCCGCTCGCTCCGGTCTGCGGATCTCGTCCCGTTCCGCGCGAGGATGCCGCACCCCGCCCGTGAGACATTCCCACTGGGACATACTCACGTCGTTACCGCGGGGGTCCACCCCCTGCGGGGTCTCCCCGCGCACCTGCCGTAGATGCACCCACGCCGCCCGGTAGACGAGTTCAGCCGCCCGGCCCAGCCCCGGGGCGCCGAAGTCCCCCGTGATCTGGAATCCCACGTTGGTGGTCAGCGGCAGGGGTGTGCGCACGCTCAGATATCCGTCCAGCCACTCCCGGGACAACCAACTGCGCCCCTCGGCGTCCTCCGCACGGGCGAACTCCTCGAGTGCCGCTTGTAACCGCGGGCCCTCCCCGGTCCGGAACGCTTCCGCATCACGCCGGGTCCGCTCGAGCGCCGCGCCGTCCACGAGGGGTTCGACGGCGCTCAGCATCCGCTGCAGCGTCTCTTCCAGCGGGGGCACGGGAAGGGGTTTGACACCCATGAGGCATCCTTTCGGTCGCGGGAACAGGAGGGTCGGGTCAAGGGGAGGGTCGGCACGACGGCGCCCGTGCGGATCCGCCGCGGTGTTCCATGGGGCCGAGGTCTACAGCTCCCCGTAGCGGGCCAGCGCGCGGGCCAGCCGCTGCACGCCCTCGTGGATTACGTCCGGGGCATGGGTCACGAAGGACAACCGCATGGTGGACTCGTCCGGGTCGTGCGCATAGAAGGAGGCACCCGGGACGAAGGCCACGCCTTCCTCCACCGCGAACGGTAGCAATCGGGCGGTGTCGATCCCGTGCCCCAGGCGGACCCACAGGAACATGCCTCCGTCCGGGCGGGTGATGTGAGCGTCCCGCGGGAGGACGGCCTCGAGTTCCGCGTACATGGCCCGCGCCCGCTCGGCGTAGACGGGACGTACGCGCTCGAGGTGCGCCTCGACGTCGGCGGTTGCAAGATACCGCGCCACGGCCAACTGGTCCGGCACGGGCGACTGCAGCCCGATCGCCTGCTTGGCCACAGTGAGCGTGAACTGGATGGGCCCCTCGGAGCGCATCCACCCGATCCGCACCCCCGGGGCGATGATCTTGGACACCGAGTTCAGCAGGATCGTCTGCGCGGACATCCCCGGAAGGGATGCGATGGGGGCCATGGGTTCGCCCGTGTAACACAGCTCGCCGTACGGGTCGTCTTCCACGAGCGCGGTGCCGGTGCGCAGTAGGACGTCCGCGACGGCGCGGCGTCGTTCCACGGGCATGCAGATCCCGGACGGGTTCTGGAAGGACGGGATCAGGTAGACGAAGGTGGGGTTGTGCTCGGCGATGAGCCGCTCGAGCTCCTCCGGCACCACGCCGTGCTCGTCCGTGGGGACGCCCACCATGTGCGCACCGTTGAGATCGAAGGCCTGCACAGCCGCCAGGTAGGTGGGCCGTTCCACGAGGATCACGTCCCCCGGGTTGACGAGCGCCTGGGCCACCACGAACAACCCCTCCTGAGAGCCCGTGGTCACCTGGACCTGGTCCGCAGTGGTGGGCAGGTGCCTGCTGACCCGACGCGCCGCTTGCTCGCGAAGTTCCAGCTCACCCTCGCTCGAGGCGTACTGCAGCGCGCGTGCGGGGTGATTCGCGAATACCCACTCGTAGGCGGCCTTGATGTCATCGACCTCGAAGTACGCGGGATCCGGGACACCACCGGCGAACGAGATCACACCCTCCTTGGACACCACCTCCAACAGGTCGCGCACGGGGGAGGAATCCACCCCGCGCAGACGGTCGGCAATACGGAACGAGAAGGGTTCGAGGGTGCTCATGCGGCCAGTATCCCACCGGCCCCGGAACGGTGAGGGGCCGGGATCACTCACCCAGGGGCGTGCACGCGCACCAGGCTCTCAGGAGGGCGAGCACGTGACGGTCGAACGCGGCGTCGGCGTCCGTGTCGGGGAGGACCGGACGGCTCATCTCGATGGCGATCCATCCATGGACGCCCGCCCAGAGTGTGGCACCGATGACCTCCACGGGGAGGTCATGGAAGATCCCCTTGTCGATGGCCCCGCGGACCAGTCGGTACATGGGTTGCATGGCCGTGTTCGCGAATTCCGCGCGGCTGGATCCCCCGGTGGAACCGTCCCTGCGGGCGCCGATGCAGTCCCCCGCCTTGGCCAGGATCACGTTGTACAGCGCCGGGAACTCCAGGGCCCAGCGTCTGCCGGAGCGGGCGAGTGCGCGCATGTCCGCCACGGGTTCGCCGGTGCGCACGGCCATCTCGTGCGCGCTGAGGTAGCTCACGATCGCTTCCTCCCGCACGGCATCGATCAGGCCGTCCCTGCTGCCGAACATGGTGTAGATCGCGGTGGTGGAGCAGCCGTGCTTGGCGGCCAGTGGCCGGAGGGAAACGGACTCGACACCGCCGGCCAGGATCTGTTCGGCGGTGTTCTTGATCAGTGCTTTGCGAGTGATCTCGTCAAATTTTCGGGGTCGGGGCACACGTGCGATCGTACTGGTCAGAGCCTTGTTAGTGCATTAATTATCGAGAATTGTGGGCATCTTAGGGGACAACTGTATATCAGTTCGCGACCCCTCGAGGTGCCCCGTGATTCATCCCTCGTGAGCCGAACGACGATTGCGCCGGATCCGCTTGACGACCCACCACACCAGGAACAGGAGGACCGCGATCACCACGATGCGTGAGAACACCCCGGCGTACTGTTCCGCGATGTGCCAGTTCTCCCCCAGGAAGTACCCGGCGAGCACGAAAATGGTGTTCCAGATCAGGGACCCGGCCGCGCTGAGCACCACGAACAGCCCGAACGACATCCGCTCGATCCCCGCGGGAACGGAGATCAGGGATCTGAAGATGGGGATCATCCTCCCGAAGAACACGGCGGCCTTGCCGTGGCGGTCGAACCACTCCTCGGTGCGATCCAGGTCATGCAGATCCACGAGCGGCATCTTGTCCACGATCACGCGCAGGCGGCGTCGTCCCAGTGCGGCGCCGATCCAGTACAGCGCGATCGCGCCCACGACCGACCCCAGCGTGGTCCAGAAGATGGCCCCGCCCAGGCTGAAATTGCCCTGGCTGGCCGTGAAACCGGCGAGCGGGAGGATCACCTCGGACGGCAGCGGCGGGAACAGGTTCTCCAGGGCCACGAGCAGTCCGGCGCCGGGAGCGCCGATGGCTTCCATGACGTCCACCACCCACCCGGCGATACCGGAGAGCTGAGCACTCTCGTCGGCTGATGTGGCGGCCAGGATGGCAGGCAGGGACATGAAGGCGTTCTCCGCACGTGGTCGTCAGGGGTGTGTCCGCCATGCTACGGGAGGAATCTTGGGGTCCGCTTGGAGCTATCGGGGCGGTGCGCGATTGAATGGGGCCATGCGTCTGTGGTCAGTTCACCCGTCCCTGCTGGACCGTCGTGCTCTGGTGGCGTGCTGGCGGGAGGGTCTGCTCGCCCAGAAGGTCCTGCTCGGTCAGACCAAGGGCTACACGCGCCACCCCCAGCTACAGCGCTTCCGCGCCACGAGCGATCCGGTCCTGTCCGTGGCCACGTACCTGCACGGCGTCGCCGACGAGGCCGACCGCCGCGGCTACAACTTCGACCGCACTCGCCTGGCCCGGGAGGCGAGCACACAGCCCATCACGCTCACCGTGACCACCGGTCAGCTGCGCTACGAGTTCGAGTTCCTGCTGCGCAAGGTCCTCGACCGCGACCCAGAGTGGGCGCGATCCGCACTGGACGGCATCGATCCCCATGCCGCTCCTCACCACCCGTTGTTCGTCCCGGTTCCCGGGCCGGTCGCCGAGTGGGAGCGCGTGAAGTAACCGGTTCGGTCCACCGGCGGCCTCGCGGACCGGTGCGGTGGTATGGCGTGGGGCATCGCACAAGCAGCCCTGTGGCGTCCTCGTCGGGACCGGTTCGATGGTTTCGACGGTGAGGCGAGGGGCGACGCATAGCCGGCGCAGCGGCGTCGTCGTCCGGGCCACCGTCGTGTCCGAAATCCGCTAGCGCCCGGCGCCCGGGCGTGGGACCGTGGGACGCATGCCCCCTCAAGACTCCTCGTTCGACGAGCGCTACCGGGCTGTCGAGTCCCGGGACGGGCGCTTCGACGGGCAGTTCGTGACCGCGGTGCGCACCACCGGGATCTACTGCCGCCCGAGCTGCCCCGCGCGCACGCCCCACCGCGAGAACGTGCGCTTCTACCGCACGAGCGCGGCCGCCCACGCCGCCGGGTACCGCGCCTGCAAACGCTGTGTCCCGGAAGCCGTGCCGGGGTCCCCGGAGTGGGATCTGCGCGGGGACGTGGTGGGGCGCGCCATGCGGCTCATCACCGAGGGGGTCGTGGACCGCGAGGGCGTGCTGGGACTCGCGCGGCGCGTGGGATATTCCACGCGCCACCTCACCCGCGTGCTGACGGAGGAACTCGGCGCCGGACCGCTCGCGCTCGCCCGCGCCCACCGGGCCCAGACGGCGCGCGCCCTATTAACGCAGACGGACCTGCCGGTCGCGGAGACCGCGTTCGCCGCGGGATTCTCGAGCATCCGACAGTGCAACGAGGTGATCCGCGAGGTGTACGACATGACCCCGCAGCAATTGCGGGCGCGCAACACGAGCACCGGACCCTCGGGACACGGCGCGGGGAGTGAGCCGGGCGAGGTGGACCTCGCGTTGAGCTATCGCGAGCCCCTGGACGTGCGCGGGCTGTTCGTGTGGTTCGCGGTCCATGCGGTGGACGGCGTGGAGGTCGGGACCCCCACCTCCTACACCCGCGCGCTGAGCCTGCCCGGCGGCCCGGTCTGGCTGCGCGTGTACGAGCGCGCGGGGCGGTTGCGGTTGCGCACGCGGGTCACGGATCTCGCGGACCTGCCCGTGCTGATCGCCCGGGTGCGTCGGCTCTTCGACCTGGACGCCGATCCGGTGGCAGTGGCCGCCGCGCTGTCCCGCGTCCCGGTGTTGCGCCCGCTGGTCGAGGCCGCCCCGGGGCTGCGGGTCGCCGGTTCCGCGGACCCGCACGAGACGTTGATCCGCACGCTCATCGGTCAGCAGATCTCCCTGGCCGCGGCCCGCACCGTGTTGGGTGCCCGCGCGCGGGACATGGGAGAGCCCGCGCCCTCCTTCGCCACGGGCATCCGGTACATGTTCCCGACCGCAGCGGCCATCGCCGAGCACGGCGTCCAGTTCCTGGGCGGGCCGGCCGCGCGGGTCCGGGCGGTCCTGGGTGCTGCCCGCGCGCTCGCCTCGGGTGATTTGCAGTTGTCCCCCGGCGACGACGCCACTCAGCAACGCGCCGCGCTCCTCACCCTCCCCGGGGTGGGGCCATGGACCGCGGACCACGTGCGCATGCGGGTCACCGGGGACCCGGACGTGTTCCTGATCGACGACGGGGCCATGCGCGCCGGTGCCCGACGGCTCGGGCTCCCGGACACCAAACCCGCACTCGTGGACTGGGCAGGGGCCGCTGCCCCATGGCGCAGTTACGCCACCACCCATCTGTGGGGCCCGCTGACCCCTCCCGCATCCTTCTCGGAAAGTGTGCAGTCATGACATATATCGTTGAGAGCATTGACACCCCTGAGGGTTCCTTCACGGCAGTGGCCCGGGAGGACGGAACCGTCGTGGCCTCCGGATGGACACGCTCGACCGAGCAGCTGCTCGCGCGGATCCGCCCGGCCTTCCGTCCGGAGGAAGCGCAATCCGGTGACGTTCCCGCACTGGAGGCGGTCCGCGCGTTCTACGACGGCAACCTCGACTCCGTCATGACCGTGCCCGTGGACCTGCACGGTACCGAGGGCCAGCAGGCCGGGTGGGCCGCGCTGCGCCGCATCCGCCCCGGGTCCCCCCTGACCTACACCGAGTTCGCGCGGGAGCTCGGCAATCCCCGGGCCGTTCGGGCGGCGGCGTCGGTGTGCGCCCGCAATCCCGTGGCGCTGTTCGTTCCGTGCCACCGGGTGCTGCGTTCGGACGGTTCCATGGGTGGGTTCGCGTGGGGCGAGGCGATCAAGCGTGATCTGCTGCGGCGAGAGGCACGCTCCGCGGCATGACAGACTGGACGGGTGGAACGGGAGAACACCGAGCAACGCATGACCTGCAGCGTGGTCATCCCCGTTCGTAACGACTCTTCCTACCTGGAGCGCTGCCTCCGGGCCCTGCGTGAGCAGACCCGCACCCCGGACGAGATCGTCGTGGTGGACAACGGTTCCACCGATGATCTCTCGACAGTCCTGGACCGCCACCCCGAAGTACACCGAGTGTGGGAACCCGTCCCCGGAGTGGCCGTCTCCGCGGCCGCGGGCTACGACGCCGCCCGCGGGGACCTCATCCTGCGCTGTGACGCGGACAGCCTCCCCTCCCCCGGCTGGGTCGAGCGACACACCGCGGTGCTGTCACGGGCCCTGCGGGATCCGCAGGGGAAGGCCACCGTGGCGGTGTCCGGGATCGCGCGGTTCGGGCCGCGGTACGAGTTGGCCGGACGCATCCTGGGTGCAGCATACATCACGGCCTACCGCCTGGTGGCCGGCACGGCGCTGGGCCACTGGGCCTTATGGGGGTCCAACATGGCCTTCACCCGGGCGTGGTGGCAGCATGTCCGGGAAGAGGTGCACCGGGATCCACGGGTGCACGACGATTTCGACCTCAGCTTCCGCGTCCGTCGCGATCAGCGCGTGATCATGGACCCGGGCAATATCGCGATCGTGTCCTGGCGGGCCTTGGTCTCCCCCGCTCGGATCCGCCGGCAGCTGCGCATGGCCATGGCCACCGTGTTCCTCAACTGGCGCGGTGAACGACCGTGGGTGCGTATCCGGCGACGCGTTCTCTCCGGCCACCTGGGTCGTGGGGGCAGCCGATGACGTCCGAGCAGACGCACAGCGTGGGCGGCGTGGTCGCATCGGCCATGTGCTTCACGGCGATCATCGGGGCGGGTTACTACGCATTGGACGGGCGCCGGGTGGACATGGCCGTCCTACTGCTCGCGGGACTCGGACAGGTGATCGCGTTTCTGTGGTTCCGCACCCAGTACGCGCGGGCCGTGTGCTCGCTCATCATGCTCACCGCCGCCATGAGCGCGGCCGAACAGCTCTACAGCAGGATCTGGTGGTGGGACATCCTCATCCACTTCGTGACGCTGTACGCCCTGGTGTGGATGGTATGGAATCGCGTTCTGACCCACCACCCCCGGGTGCGGGGCCGGGTGCGCGATCGTCCCGCGATGCGGTTCACGTGGTGCGCGGTGGCCGGCTTCGTGATCGCTGTGGTGTGGGAGGTCATGGAACTGTTGGGGTTCCTGTTCGCGACACCGGACATCCACATCCCACCCCTGGACACGCTGGGGGACATCGTCATGGGGGTGCTGGGGGCTGCCTGCGTGGGCTTCCACAGGGAACCGCACTGAGCGTCGTCGTCCCCGGCGGGCCGCGAACGGTCGCGTGCGGTGAGTCCCGACCCCCCAAGTGCCGGGACTCATCGCACGCTTGCGGCGTCGGCGAACAGTATGGAGCCCCGCTGGGGAGCGGGGCGTTCGATCCGGACGCGCGGTCACCCGCCGTTTGCTGGACCAAGGCGGGGGCCGGGGTGCAGTGCTCGGGCGACCGGGCTTAATCATAGTTGTTCACATTTTAGTTGTCCACAATTAGATAGAGACACCAGTTGTCCTTCGCGGTCGCGGCGCGGTACCGGGCCGGTCACGCCCAGCGCGGACGACGTGGCACGGTACCGGGCCGCGGTGGAATTCTGGGACGCATGACCCACGAACACGCTCCCCACCGCACGCCCGAGACCGCTGCCGGCTGGGACGAGCGCTACGGCGCCACGCACATCTGGAGCGGCGAGCCCAACGGTGCCCTGATGGCGCTCACGTCGGACCTCGCTCCCGGCACGGCGCTGGACGTGGGTTGCGGTGAGGGCGCCGACGCCGTGTGGCTGGCCCGACGTGGCTGGACGGTGACGGGGCTGGACGTCTCACGCGTCGCCGTCGACCGCGCTCGGGCCGCGGCAGAAGCCGCGGGGGTCGAGATCACGTGGCTCGTTGAAGGGTTCGGCGAGCGCCCCCTCGGCCCGTTCGACCTGGTGTCCGCCCAATACCCCGCGGTGCCCAAGCGGGGCGACGACGCAGCGGTGCGCGCGTTCGCGGACGCCGTGACACCGGGCGGGCGGCTGGTGTTCGTGCATCACGAGCTGGATGAGACACCTCACGGTTTCGACCCCGCCGACTACGTGATGCCCGAGGACGTGGTGACGTATCTGACCGGGCAGGGATGGCAGATCGAGACGAACGAGATCCGCGAGCGACACCTGGAACGCGGTGCCGGGTCCGGCCACTCGCGGGACCGGATGGTCGTGGCGCGGCGGGGCGCGTGAACACCTCCGGCGTGGATCGCGCCTCGGTGGGGCTGCGCTCGCAGCGTGGTCCCGTCCTGCTGGCCGTAATGCTCTCCACGGCTCTGGTGGCCCTGGACGCCACGATCCTGGCGACCGCGGTGCCGAGCATCGTGGGTTCCCTGGGTAACTTCGCCCAGTTCCCGTGGCTGTTCTCGAGCTACATGTTGGCGCAGGCGGTGAGTGTGCCGATCTTCTCCAAGCTCTCGGACATGTACGGGCGCAAACCCGTGATCCTCACCGGCGTGGGGCTGTTCCTGGTCTCCTCCGTGCTCGCGGGATGCGCGTGGAGCATGCCGTCGCTCATCGTCTTCCGGGTGATCCAGGGATTGGGTGCGGGAGCCGTGGCGCCCATGGGCATGACGATCGTGGGGGACATCTACACCGTGGCCGAGCGCGCCGCCGTGCAGGGGTACGTGGCCGGGGTGTGGGCGGTCTCTTCGGTCGTGGGGCCCACATTGGGTGGGCTGCTGTCCCAGTTCTTGAGTTGGCGGTGGGTCTTCTTCGTCAACATCCCGGTGGCCCTCGTGGCGGGGTGGCTGTTGCTGCGCAGCTATCACGAGAAGATCGAGCGCGAGGAGCACCGGGTGGACTTCACCGGTGCCGCGGTGCTCGCGATCGCCCTGTCCGCCCTCATCCTCGGCGCACTGGAGGGCGGCAACGCGTGGGAGTGGCTTTCGGTACCCACCCTGGTGTGCGGCGTCGTCGGCGTCGTGGGGCTGGCGATCTTCGTGGCCGTCGAGCGTCGCGCGAGCGAACCGATCATCGACCTCGCGCTGGTACGACGCCGCGTGGTCGCAAGCACCACCCTGGTCTCCCTGGGGATCGGCGCGCTGCTGGTGGGGATGACGAGCTACGTTCCCACCTATTTGGAGCGCACGGCCGGGGCCACACCGATCGCGGCGGGAGCGGCCGTGGCCGCCGTGAGCATCGGCTGGTCCGTGGCTGCGTCCACGGCGGGGCGGATCTACATGCGGTGGGGCTTCCGGCGCACCATGTTTCTGGGCGGTGCGATCGCGACCGTGGGAGCGGCCCTGACCGCCGCGCTGTCGCCGTGGCCGAGCGTGATCGATATGGCCGTGTGCGCGTTTATCATCGGGCTGGGGCTCGGTTACACCGCGGCGCCGTCGCTGATCATGGCCCAGTCCTCGGTGGAGTGGAACCAGCGCGGGTCGGTGACGGGTCTCAACATGTTCGCCCGCTCCGCCGGCTCAGCCGTGGGGGTGGCGATCTACGGCGCCATCGCCACCAACCTCATCCGTGCCGGTGGCGGTGAGGGCGATCCCGCCACCGTGATCCACGCCTCCGGATGGGTCTTTGTGGCGGCGGCGGGTACCGCCGTACTCATGGCCACCGCGACACTCGCCGTCCCGCGGGACGAGCCTGACTCGGTGAAGTGAGCCGCGGGTACCGGCGGGTCGGTGGGGCGTCCACACGGGCCCGGTACGCCGTCGCCGCCGGGGTTCGCACGACGTCGGCACCCCGGGACCCATGGTGGCCTCGGCGCCCGGGGGTGCGACGTCGCCCCCGGGTTTGCCACGCAGCAGCGACGTACCCGCTCCGTATGCCACCTTCTCCCCCACCACCCCTCCCTCCCCTACCCTGGCCCCATGACCTCCTCCATCCGTCACCGCTTCACCGGCCACATCGCCGGGGTCGGCACGTCCTCCGGCACGCGGCTAGTTCTGGGGTGCTGGTCCCACACGCCGCAGGGCCCGTTCGCGGACGTCATGGTCGCCCACCCGGACGGACGCCGCGAACTGCTGGCACCCAACGACTGGGTCGCGCATTTCGTGTCCGACACCTACACCTTCGACACCGTCACCCGCGTCCCCGTGAACGTGCAGCGCACGGGCTTCTCCCGCGCCTCCCGGTGGACGGTCACCGCGGGGCCGCTTACATGGCACTTCAGCGTGGGGCCGCGAGCGCCCCTGGGGTACCTGCTGCAGGCGGTCCCCCGACCGATCAGCACCTCGCTGCCCTTCGCCCGGCTCACCGATCAGGTGGCCCACCGCGTGATGCCCGGCGTGCGCACCCTGGGTACGGCCGGCAACGACCGCACCGAGTGGTACGCCGCCTACGACCTCCACACCATCACCCACTCCCGCGCCACCTGGGACGACCAGGACCTGGGCTGCCTCACGGACATGACCCCGGCCCCGGACTTCGGTTTCAGCTCCACCCCGCGCCGGCCCAGCCTCACCGCCCTGACCAGCACCGTCCGGGTGCCCGACGCCGCTGCGGTCACCTCCCCTGCGCGGACCCCGGAACTCGGGTGAGCGCCGTCGACGAACCGGCAGAACTGCGTCGACTGAGACCGGAGGACGCGCTGGCGCTACAAGCGCTGCTCGAGGCGACCCCCGATTACACCCGCCGGATCAGTGGACACGCGCCCCTCCCCGGCGACGCCGCCGAGATCCTTTCCGCGCTCCCGCCCGGCCTCGCACGCGAACAGAAGTACGACGTCGGGCTGTTCCGCGGGCCTGCTCTGGTAGCCATGGCCGACGTCATCCGCAATTTCCCCGAGGAGCATCACGCTCACATCGGTCTGCTTCTCGTGCGGCAGGACCACCAGGGAGAGGGCCTGGGGCGGGCGATGCATGATGCCGTCACGAACCTCGTGAGCGGCTGGCCCGAGGTGACCACACTGCGCCTGGGGATCGTGGAGACCAACGCGGCGAGCGCCGTCGGCTTCTGGAAGGCTCGGGGATACGAGCCCACGGGCGAGACCGCGCCGTACGAGAACGACGAGGTGCGCAGCCGTGTGACCTTGTGGGAACGACCGGTACACCCGACCCCGCCATCCCATGAGAGGACCGCCACATGACCCGGAACTGGTTCGAGCAGGGCGGAGGGAACTACGCCGCGCACCGCCCCGATTACCCCGCGGAGCTGGGCGCGGAACTGGCACGGATCGCCCCGCGGCGGGGCACCGCGGTGGACGTGGGCTGTGGGACAGGCCAGCTCACGGGCTTGCTGGCCGAGCACTTCACGCACGTGATCGGCGTGGACCCTGGTGAGGATCAACTCGCTCATGCCGCCCCCGCACGCGGCGTCGACTACGCGCACGGGACGGCGGAGGATCTGCCCGTGGCCGACGGCCGCGCCGATCTCGTGACCGCGGCCCAGGCCGCACACTGGTTCGACCTGCCGGCCTTCTACACGCAGGCACGCCGCATCGCGGCCCCCGGCGCCGTCCTCGCACTCATCAGCTACGGCGTGGTGGAGGTGGAGCCGGGCCTGCGGGAACGTTTCGAGCGGTTCTACTGGCGCGAGATCGGTCCGTTCTGGCCGCCCGAGCGCCGCCTCGTGGAGACCGGGTACCGGGACATCGACTTCCCCTTCCCGCAGGTCCCGGTGGCCGCGCTGTCCATCCGGCGATCCTGGCCGCTCGATGCCCTCCTGGGCTACTTGGGCACGTAGTCTGCGGTGCGCAACGCCGCGGAGTCCGGGCACGACGACGTTCTGCGCCATTACGCCGCCGACCTCACCGAGGCGTGGGGCGAACCGTCCCGGCCGCGCGACGTCGTCTGGCCCATCACCGTGCGGGCGGGCAGGCTGGACGGGGAGTCCCGATAGGTGCCGCCCGTGCGCTTGGACCGGGTCTCCCGCAGCACCACGTTGTGCCGGCGCACCTGCTCCTCAGCGTCGCGCGACCCGCGCCTCGAGTCCCGCCTTCACCGAGGGCCACTCGTGCTCGAGCACCGAGTACACCACGGTGTCCCGCAGCGCGCCGTTGCGCTCCAACCGGTCCGCGCGCAGCACACCGTCCAGCCGAGCACCGAGGCGCTCGATCGCTGCCCGGGACTGCTGATTGGCCCAGCTCGTCTCATAACGCACGCACCGGCACCCGAGCTCCTCGAACGCGTGGGTCATGAGCAGCAGCTTGGACTCCGCATTCGTCCCCGTCCGGTGGGTGGACGCCCGGTTCCACGTGTGGCCCACGCTCACGCGCGGCACACCCCACTGCGGGTCGTAGAACGTGGTCATCCCGAGCACGACGTCGTCGGCCTGCCGCACGGTCACGAAGGGCAGCATGAATCCCTCGTCCTGCCACGTGAGCCACTTTTCCACGGCCGCGGCCATGCCGTCCGGGTCCGCCACGCTCGTGTACCAGCGCTCCCACATGCGCCCGTCCTCGGTGGCCTCGATCAGCCCGCCCAGGTGCTCGCGGCTGAGGGGTTCCAGGCGGACCAACCGCCCGCGCAATGTCACCGGTGTCCACGTCATGGGATCACTGTCTCACGACGACGCCGCGCGGCCCGCGGGTGCAGCCCCTGACGGGTTCACAACCCCGCAGGACAGCGACTGCCTCCCTACAGGTGTATGCCCACCCCCAAGGGTGCTGACAGTATGGGAGAACCACGTCGCACTCCATGACCGCGGCGTGCGTCAGCTTCGTAGGAGGATCGTCATGTCCGCACGCGATAACAACGCCCCCCAGGTCCCGGGAGTTCCCGGGACCGGTGAGCCGACCATCGAGGAGCCCACCGCTCCCCGTCAGCCGCTTCCGCCCAAGCCCGATCAGGGTGCCCCCGAGCGGGTCACGCCCACGGGTGCGCCCACCGATGCCCCGATGTCCGCGATGGCCCAGCAGGGTGAGTACCTCACCACCGCGCACGGCGCGCGCCTGACGAACTCCGACCAGTCCCTCAAGGCCGGGGCCCGCGGTCCCGTGCTGCTGCAGGACCACCACTTCCGGGAGAAGATCTCCCACTTCGACCACGAGCGCATCCCGGAGCGCGTGGTGCACGCCCGCGGCGCGGGTGCCCACGGCACGTTCCGCGGCTACGGCTCGGCCACCAAGCTCAGCCGCGCGGGCCTGTTTGCCAAGGACAAGGAAACCCCGGTGTTCGTGCGGTTCTCCACCGTGCTGGGCTCCCGCGGTTCGGGCGATCTGGCCCGTGACACCCGCGGTTTCGCCGTCAAGTTCTACACGGACGAGGGCACCTGGGACCTCGTGGGCAACAACATGCCGGTGTTCTTCATCCAGGACGCCATCAAGTTCCCGGACGTCATCCACGCCGGTAAGCCCCACCCGGATCGCGAGATCCCCCAGGCCCAGTCCGCCCACGACACGTTCTGGGACTTCGTGTCCCTGCACACCGAGGCCCAGCACCACACCATCTGGAACATGTCCGACCGCGGCATCCCGCGCTCGTTCCGCATGATGGAGGGCTTCGGCGTCCACACGTTCCGTCTGGTGGCCGAGGACGGCTCCACCGTGCTGGTCAAGTTCCACTGGAAGCCGCGTCTGGGCGTGCACTCCGTGGCGTGGGAAGAGGCCCAGCTGATCAACGGTGCGGACCCGGACTTCCACCGCCGGGACCTAGCGGACGCCATCGAGGCCGGGGCGTTCCCGCAGTGGGAGCTGGGCGTGCAGGTCTTCGAGGACAACGAGGAGCAGAGCTTCCAGGGCATCGACCTGCTCGATCCCACCAAGCTCGTGCCGGAAGAGCTGGTTCCCGTGCAACCCGTGGGTCTGATGACCCTGGACCGCAACCCCTCCAACTACTTCGCGGAGACGGAGCAGGTGGCGTTCAACCCGAACAACCTGGTCCCGGGCATCGACGTGACCAACGACCCCTTGCTGCAGGGGCGTCTGTTCTCCTACCTGGACACCCAGATCACCCGCCTGGGCGGACCCAACTGGAACCAGCTGCCCATCAACCGCCCGCACGCGGCGGTCAACGACATGCTGCGTGACGGTTTCCACCAGAGTGCGGTGCACTCGGGTGTGGCCCCCTACCGGCCCAACTCGCTGGACGGCGGCAACCCGGCGGAGACTCCCGAGGACGAGCACGCGTTCATCGACTACCCGGCCCCGGTCCCCACGTCCGTCAAGGAGCGCGTGCGGCCCCAGTCCTTCGAGGACCACTTCAGCCAGCCGCGCCTGTTCTGGCTCTCGCTGAGCGAGGTGGAGCGCGAGCACACCGCCCAGGCCTACGCGTTCGAGCTCGGCAAGTGCTGGGACGAGAACATCCGCACCCGTCAGCTGCGCCACCTGTTCGCGATCGACCCCGCGCTGGGCAAGACCGTGGCCCAGGCGCTGGGGCTGCCCGAGCAGGAGCCCACCGAGGCTCCCGCCCAGGACGTCCAGGCCTCCCCGGCCCTCACCCAGGTGGGCGAGACGTGGCCCGTCGAAGGCCGCCAGGTGGGCATTCTCGTGGGTCCGGACACGGACGCCGACCAGCTCGCCACGCTCGTCTCCGAGATCGACGGCGCGGACATGGTCCCGCTCGTCATCGCACCCCAGGGCGGTGAGGTGGCCCCGGGCATCGTGGCGCACCGCACCCTGCTCACGGCACGGTCCATCGAGTTCGACGCCGTGGTGGTCGCCACCGCCGGCGCTCCTGTGAACCCCGTGGCCGGTGGCCTGGACGCGAAGGCCGGTGCACCCAGCCCGGGTGACATCGACCCCCGCGTGAGCCTGCTGCTCAACGAGATGTGGCGCCACGCCAAGGCGATCGCCGCGTTCGGCCCCGGCACGGACGTGCTGGACGCCCTGCAGATCGCCCAGACGCCTGGCGTCGTGAGCGCGGACTCCGCCAAGGACGTGCTGAGCACCGTGGTGGAACTGCTCGGCAGCCACCGGGTCTGGGAACGTTTCCCGACCACGGGTATGTTGGCCTAATGAATAGGAAGTAGTCGTACTATTTCCGCCGATTGCCCGCGGACCGCTCCACCGCGGTCCGCGGGCAATCCCCGTCTTCAGAGACACCCCACCCGCGCCGAGCACCCACCTTCCCGAGCGGAGAACACCATCATGACGACCGTCCCCACCCGAACCGTGGCCCCGACCGCTCGCGGACCCGTGAGCACGGCCCTCCTGGAGATCCTGACCGGCCCGGAGGAGACCCCGGCGAGCGGGTACGCGGCGCTGTCCGAAGCGACGGCCACTGCGGTCAACGCGTCGCAGGACGTCCTCGCGGACGAGGACCTGCAGCTGTCCCTGTTCCTGCTCTACCTGTTGCACTACGGGCCCGCGGAATTCGTGACCGCGGACCGCGAGTGGGATCCCGAGCTGCTGCGCGTGCGCACAGTGCTCGAGACCGGTTTCGAGGCTGAGCTGCGCCGTCGCGTGCCCCTCCCCGATCCCCTGCCCGGCGACTCCGCGCAGCTCGTGGACACGATGTTCGCGATGACCGGCGGGGACGCCAAGCCCACCCTGGCCACGTGGCTCGCCCGGCACCCGAGCGAGGAGATCCTGAGCGAGTTCCTGGTCCACCGCTCCATCTACACGCTGCGCGAGGCGGACCCCCACTCGTGGGGCATCGCCCGGTTGCGGGGCCGCGCGAAGGCAGCGCTCGTGGAGATCCAGTCGGACGAGTACGGCGGGGGCCGTCCCGAGCGCGTGCACGCCACGATCTTCGCGCAGACCATGCGAGGTTTCGGCCTGGACGACACCCTGGACCACTACCTGGACCTCGTGCCCGCCCCCACGCTCGCGTCCATGAACCTCATGAGCCTGTTCGGGCTGCACCGCCGGTTGCGCGGGGCCATCGCGGGTCACCTCGCGGCGTTCGAGATGACGTCCTCGATCCCCAACAAGTACTACGGTCGGGCGTTCCGCAAGCTCGGTTACGACGCGGACGTCACCTGGTACTACGACGAGCACGTGGAGGCCGACGCCGTTCACGAACAGATCGCCGCGCGTGACCTCGCCGGGGCGCTCGCCCAGGACGAGCCCGAGCTGCTCGAGGACGTCCTGTTCGGCGCGGCCGCGTGCCTGTACGTGGACGGGCTCATGGGTGATCACATGCTCGAGTGCTGGTCGGACGGGCGGACCTCCCTGCGCGGGAACATGCCGGGACTGCAGACCGTGGGTTCCGAGGCCGCGGCCGCCGAGCGGGTGGCCCTGTGAGCGAGCAGGATCCACGCACCACGGACGACGGGAGCCCCGTCCTCTCGGTGGCGCACGACGCCGAGGATCCCGTGGTGATCACCCCGTGCCCGGACGGACCGCTCTTGGTGCGCGGTGACGTGCTGATTGCCCCGGAACCGGGGGCCGAGCCGCAGAAGCCGCCGCGGCGCGTCGTCGCCCTGTGCCGGTGCAACATGTCGTCGATCGCGCCGTTCTGCGACGGTTCGCATAAGCTCGCGAACTTCCGCACCCGCCCGCCGCGGTACAACATCGGCAACCCCCGCGAGGATCCCGGCGAGGAGGACTGAGCCGGACATCAGAGACCTGAATACGCGATCGGCCCGTGGCATGTGCCACGGGCCGATCGCGTAGTGGTTCAGGTCAGTTCTCGGTGGCGGGCTCGTCGCCCTTGTTGTCCGTCATGGCGCCCACGCCCTCGTCGGCGGGTTCGGCGTCCGCCTGGGTCTCCCGACCTAGGGCCGCACTCTCTTCCTGGGGGCTCATCTTGATGGATTCCTCGCCCGCGTTGGCGGGATTCTTCTCTGCCACGTGTTGTCCTTTCGTCGGACGTCTCGGTCGGCGGAATCGCTGACCCTCCCATCCTCGTCAGCGTACTGACGATTGACAAGAGAAGACGTCCCCCGGCCGATGTCAAGCGGATGTCATCGCACTACACGTTGTGACGCACGGCGCAACATTCCTTGGGTGAGCGCCCACCCGGTTCCTAGGCTGAGTCACCTCACCCCTTCCACTGCACAGGAGTCGCACCGTGCGTACATTGATCTTGCTCGCCCTGGTGGGTTTCGGGGCGCAACTCGTGGACGGTTCGCTCGGTATGGCCTACGGCGTGACCTCATCCACCCTGCTGTTGGCCGTGGGTCTGACCCCCGCCTCGGTGTCCGCGACAGTGCACCTCGCGGAGGTGGGCACCACCCTGGCCTCCGGGCTCTCGCACTGGCGCTTCGGCAACATCGATTGGCGCGTCGTGGGCTTCATGGCGGTTCCCGGCGGGATCGCCGCGTTCGCGGGCGCCCATCTGCTGACCCTCTCCGGGGAGGCTGCCGCACCGGTGATGTCCGTGATCCTGTTGCTGCTGGGCTGCTACGTGATGTGGCGGTTCTTGCGGCTCGGCGGGCGGCGCCCGAACTTCACGGGCAAGGTGCGCGGATTCTTCCTGATCCCCCTGGCCACGGTCGCGGGCTTCATGGACGCGATCGGCGGCGGTGGGTGGGGCCCCGTGGGCACCCCCACCCTGCTGGCCTCCGGCAAGATCGCCCCGCGCAAGGTCATCGGATCCATCGACACGTCCGAGTTCGTGGTCAGTCTGGGTGCCTCCGTGGGGTTCCTGATGGCACTCGGCAGCCAGGGCATCGACTTCGGCATGGTCCTGGCTCTGCTGATCGGCGGTGTGGTGGCCGCGCCGATCGCCGCGTGGCTCGTGCGTTGGCTCGCCCCGCGCATCCTCGCCGTCGGCGCCGGCGGACTCATCATCTTCACAAACACGCGTACCCTGTTGCGCCTGGACGCCGTGCAGGCGCGCCTCCCCGGCGACGCCGCGTACTACGCGATCCTCGGCGTGCTCGCCCTGCTGTGGATCGTCGCGGTCGTCTGGGTCGTGCGCCGCGAACTCGCCGACCGCCGCTCCGCGACCCTGCGCACCGAGGTGCGCGTCCCCGAGAACGTCTGAGGGCGACGTCGCGCCGAGGGGACGTGACATCCCCCTCGGCGCCGTGGGGCTCGTGGCTCCCGCCCGCGCGTCACGTCAGGGCCGCAGGACGCCGGGGACGTGCCGTGCGCTCTCATCGGGCGCGGTGCGATGCGCTCGTCAATCCTCCACCACGGTCACGGTGACCTCGATGTTGCCGCGCGTGGCGTTGGAATAGGGGCAGACCTGGTGCGCGGCGTCCGCGAGCTCCTGGACCGCGTCGTGCTCGAGTTCGGGGATGATCACTTCCAACTGCACGGCCAGGGTGAACCCGCCTGCGCCATTGTCGCCGATCTGCACGCGGGCACCCACGGCGGAATCCCCGAGCGAGACCTTCTGCTGGCGGGCGACCATCTGCAGGGCGGAGTGGAAGCAGGCCGCGTACCCGGCGGCGAAAAGCTGCTCGGGATTGGCGCCGTTCCCGGATCCCCCCATCTCCTTCGGCACGGCCAGGTCGAACTGCAGCGACCCGTCCTTGGTGGCGACGCTGCCGTTGCGGCCCGCGCCCTGGGCAAGCGCTTCCGCGGTGTACATAGCCTTCATGATGATTCCTCGTCCTTTCCGTGGCCGGTGAGCCCCGGCCCTGAACGCCGGGTGGTACGACCGCAATCGATGGTAGGTCGCGGTATTTAGATTGTCCACAATCTAGACGTGCACTTTTCATGCGGGACGGGCCGGTGAAGGCCCTCCGGAATCCCCCTCCCCTGCACCCCACCGCGTGATCCGCACACGATTCTCCCTCGCTCCAAAATTACCCCCGGGGGTATGTGCTACAGCGAGCAGGCTCGCTTCGGCGCGCACCCCAGGACCGTCATCATCCCGCAGGAGTGATCGCGCTCATCGTCGTCATCGCAGGGCTGCTGGTGGGGCTCGTCATGGGCGCGCTGGGCGGCGGCGGGGCCATCATGACCGTACCGATGCTCACCTTCACCCCGGGACTCCCCCGACCCACGCAACGGTGGGTTCTCTGGTGGTCGTGATCTCGGGTGCGATTTCGGGCCTGGTCTCGCATCTCCGGGGCCGCCACGTCCGCTCTGGGATCGGCGTGGTCTTCGGCGCCCTGGGCACAGGGGGTGCGGTGCTCGCTGCCGACGTGTCCGGACTGCTGGACGACGCCGTGCTGCTCACGCTGTTCTCGGCGCTGCTCATGGTCGTGGCCGCGGCCATGATCGTGAATAACACGCGGCGACGCTCGCCCCGCCCGTCCTCGAACCACGACGGCCCCGAGAACCGTCCCGTATGATCCGACCCGCGCTCATGGCTACCGCTCATCCTCACCGCCCTCGTCAATAGTCTCGTGACCCTGTCGCTGCACGCGAGCGTCCTACCCCACCTGGAGTGGGAGGTCGTGGGGCCGCTCGCGGGCGCCGCCGTGGTGGGCTCAGCACTCGGCGCCCGCGTGGGCCACCGGATCAACACGCGCCTGCTGTCGTTGGGCTTCGCCGGCCTGCTGGTGCTCACGGGGTGTTACACCGCCCTGCAAAGCGTGCCCCGGCTCCTGGGCTGACCCTGTGACACCCCGCACCCGAGCCGGGCACCGTCCCGTCCGACAACCACTCGAGAAGGAGAACACCATGTCCTCACCCGCCACCGTTTCCGCCTTCGAACTCCAGGATCCCATGAGGGTGCACCGCTGTTCCTGGACGTCAGGACCCCCGTGGAGTTCGGCATCAGTCACATTCCGGGCTCCGTCAACGCCCCCCTGGCTCTCACCGAGAAGCACACCCGGCAGATCGGGCAGCTACTACCCCGCGACACCGTGGTGATCTGCCGCCCCGGAGCCCGCTCAACGCGCGCCGCGGAGCTGTTGGCCTCGGCGGGTATGACGAGCGCAACTGTCCTGACCGGCGGGATGGACGCATGGCGCGACGCCGGACGCACGGTGCGCACCGGTGCTGGGATCTGGAACGCCAGGTCCGACTGACCGCCGGGTCCCTGGTACTCGCAGGGATTCTGACGAGCACCGTGGCGCCGCGTGCCACATGGTTCTCCGGCGCCGTCGGCGCGGGGCTGGTCTTCGCCGCCGTGAGCAACACCTGCGCCATGGGCCAGCTGCTCTCGGCCCTGCCGCACAACCAGCGCGACCACGTCCACCTGGCGGACGTCACGCGTCGGCTCTCTTGAGACGCGACACCGCAGCGCCGCCGAGAACGTTCTCTCGGCGGCATTGCACGGAGAAGGACCGCATCGTGGTGGTGCCGCCGCTGTACCACTGCTTCGGGATGGTGATCGGCAACCTCGCGGCCACGTCCCACGTCCCACGGCAGCGCGATCATCCTGTCGGGGCCGGGGTTCGACCCGCGGGCCGCGCTTCGCGCCGTCTCCTAGGAGAAGGCCACAAGCCTGTACGGGGTGCCCACCATGTTCATCGCCGAGCTCGAGCTGCCGGACTTCGGGGACTACGACCTGTCCTCGCTGCGCAGCGGCGTGATGGCCGGTTCCCCGTGCCCCATGGAGGTCATATGCGCAAGGTGATCGACAAGATGCACATGAGCGAGGTCGCGATCTGCTACGGCATGACGGAGACCTCGCCGGTGAGCTTCCCGACGCGCGCGGACGACTCGGTGGACCGCTGCGTGGAGACCGTGGGCCGGGTGCACCCGCCCGTGAAGGGCAGGACCGTGGATCCCTCCACAGGTGAGACCGTGCCGCGCGGCACGGCCGGGGAGTTCCACCCCCGCGGCTACTCGGTCGTGAAGGGCTACTGGGGTCAGGAGGAGAAGACCCGCGAGACCATCGACTCCGACGGCTGGTTGCACACCGGGGACATCGCCGTCATGGATCAGGACGGGTACGCGCAGATCACCGGCCGCATCAACGAGATGGTGATCCGGGGCGGGGAGAACATCTACCCGCGCGAGGTCGAGGAGTTCCTCTACACCCACCCGGACATCGTGGACGCCCAGGTGATCGGTGTACCGAGCAAGAAGTACGGGGAGGAGCTCATGGTGTGGATCCGGGCGCGTCAGGGCGCGGCCCCCATCACGACGGAATCCATCGCGCAGTTCTCGCGGGGGAAGATCCCCCACCACAAGATCCCGCACTATGTGCACGTGGTGGAGGAGTTGCCCATGACCGTCACGGGCAAGGTCGCAAGGTGGAGATACGTGAGGAGGCGCTCAAGCTGCTGCATCTGGAGCGCAGAACCCACAGGCCATTTCACGTATATGTGAATGAGTGTTACGGTATAACTAAATACTTACAAGCACGGCGCGAAGGGAGACGCCAATGACCACCATGACTGAGCGGATCACGATCTCGGCCCAGACCGTGCGCGCGGCGCAGGCCCCCGCGCGTCAGGGTTCAACCTTGGTTCTGCGCGATGCAAACGGCGGGGAGGTGGAACTCCCGGACGAGGTCCAGAGGACACTCCTCCATGCACTCACGGCCATTGCCGAGCACGGTTCGGTCAGCATTGCTCAAATGCCCGACGAGCTGACAAGTACGGTGGCCGCGGACATCCTGGGGGTCTCTCGCCCCACCCTTCTCCGTTGGACCCGCGAGGGGCTGATCGAATCCTTTAAGGTCGGATCACATACGCGCTTCCGTCGTTCCGATGTCCTCCGATTGCGGGAACAGCGGGAAACGGAACGTCGCGACGCCTTCGAGAAACTGCGGGCACTCGACGCGGCAGACGATGTCGAGCTTTTCGAGGACTGAGATCATGCGTTCGTGAGCGACACGTGGGGCACCCCTGTTTTCAACCGGGGTGCCCCACGTGATGTCATTAGATTGGGACCATGACGCAAAGAGTTTTCGTCGATGCCAACGTCCTCTTCAGCAAGACCCTGATGGATTGGCTCTTCTTGTTGCGCTTTGAAAACCCCGCGATGTTCCAGGTCCACAGCACGGAGGACGTCTTCGCGGAGGTCATCGCGAACATGCGTAAGAAATGCCCTACAGCTCCGGGACATAGAACCGCCCAGCGGGCGCAGCTGATACGCAAGAACATGGATGAGGTCCTGCAGGGCTTCCCGTCCGATCTCGACTTCACCGGTACGGATCGCCACGATTACCACGTCCACGCAGGGGCCGTTTTCGGAGGCGCAGACATCATCCTCACATGCAACGATCCCAATGACATCACGACAACACCCGAGACAGAACCGTATGAGGTCATCCATCCAGACGATTTCTTTTTGCTGGTTACTGATTCGAATCCGGCCTGCGTAGTTCCCATTGCGCGCAATCAAATAAAGTATTGGAGTGGCAAGTCCAACCACCTGCAGTTGGACCAGGCGCTCCTCAAAGCTGGGTGTCCCCGATTTGCTTTCCGAATCCGAGAGGTCTTAGCCCACATTGCTCAACTACCCTGAGGACGCTTCCTGACATGCTCACGTTGGAGGAGATCTTCCCGCCCTACGGGCTGCGCATCACCTGCAGGAACGTGGAACTGCGTGTACTCCGGGACGAGGACTTCCCGGAGCTCGTAGAACTCGTCCAGAACGGCATCTCGGTCTCCGGCCTCCCCATGCCTTTCCCGCACGCGTGGCACGAGGAACCGTACGCCCCCGGGACACCGGACGGTTTCCCGGCGACGTCACTGTCCTGGTGGTGGACGCAACGGTCAACGTTCGCGCCGGATCGCTGGAACCTGGCGCTGACCGTCCGCTATGACGGCGAGCTCGTCGGCGTGCAGGACGTGATGGCCCAGGACTTCCCCCTCACCCGCTGGGTCACCACGGGATCGTGGCTCGGCCGAGCACACCAAGGCAGGGGTCTCGGGACGCTCATGCGCCAAATGGCAGTCGGCTTCGCATTCGATGAGCTGGACGCGCTCACGTGCGAGTCCGCGTATGTCGTAGGCAATCACGCCTCGGCCGCGGTCAGCCGGAAGACCGGTTACGTGGACAACGGCCTGGCCCGCGGGGTGCAGCACACCCGGGAGGGGACGGTCGGGATGGAGGAGCAGCGCGTCGTCGTCACGCCCGACACCTACGTGCGGCCCGGGGAGCCGGTGACCTACGAGGGCACGCAGGCGCTGCGCCGCTTCTTCAGGATCGAACGCGACTGACCTCCAGCACACTAGAGGCCCACGCGCCATGCTCTGACGACGGCAAGGTAGCAGTCCTCGCGACATCGACCCGTCGCACGACGGGCCGCTGCGGTGCCGCCTCTCAGTACTCCGCCCGCAACCACTCGTCGAAGCGCTGCGAGGTGACGAACGCGTCCTGTGGGATCAGGCCACCGTGGGCGATCGCCCGGCCGAGCAGCGGCGCTTCCTTCAGCACACTGGGCGTGCGGCCCGCGAGGTCACCGCCGGCCGCGAGGATGCGGCGCGCGAAGTTCGCCATGGTGTCCACCTCCGGGCCGCGCACCGCGAGGATCTCGTGACGTGCCTCGCGATGGGTGGTGGCGACCTCGGCGACGAACCGTGCGACCTCCTCGCGCCGCGCGGGCGCCATGAGAAGGGTGGGCACCAGGGCCACCGGGCCGCGGGCGACCAGGCCGGTGGTTGCGGGAATGAAATCGAACCACTGGGTCGAGCGCACCGTGGTGGAGGGGATCCCCGCCTGCTGGTACACGCTTTCCTGCGCGGCCTTGCCCTTGTAGTAGCCGAAACCGCCGTTGACCCGCGGATCCACGGCACCCGCGATGGACAGGCACACGATCCGGCCCACGCCCTGCTCGCGCGCCGCCTTAACGGTCTGAGACGCGGCCCGCGTGAAGAACGGGACGGACTTGCGGGCACCGAACGTCTTGATGTGCAAAGCGTCCACGACCACGTCCACACCCGCCAAGGCCTGCAACAACCCCCGACCTGCCACGACGTCCACCCTCGTGCGGCGGCTCGCCCGCACCACGATATGGCCGACGGCCTCGAGGAGGTCGGCGACGTCGGATCCAAAACTCCCGCTGGCACCCAGCACGGCGATCTTCATGAGGCCAGCGTAGGCGTGGATCGTGCGAGGTTCACAGGGTCTTGAACAGCTCCAGGGCGTGGGCGCGGGAAGCCTTGAGGTCCACGATGGATTCCACGCCCTCCTGCCGCCCGTTCCAGCGGTCCACGTACACGAAGTCCGGGTCGAACTTCTTCTGCTGGGTCTCGGGGTTGAAGATCCGGAAGTAGGGCGCGGCGTCGGTCCCGGAGCCGGCCACCCACTGCCAGTTGTGAGGGTTCGAGGCGGGGTCCGCGTCCACGAGGGTGTCCCAGAACCACTGCTCCCCCAGCCGCCAATCGATCAGCAGGTTCTTGGCCAATAGAGACGCGGTCACCATGCGCACCCGGTTCTGCATGGTCCCGGTCTCCCATAGTTCGTGCATGCCCGCGTCCACCAGGGGGATCCCCGTGCGCCCGCGCTGCCACGCGGCGAGCGCGTCTTCGTCCAGCGGAGGCCATGGGAAGCGCTCGAATTTGGGGTTGATGGGGCGGGTGGCCATGTCCGGGTGGATGTAGAGGTTGTACCAGGCGTACTCCCGCCATCCCAGTTCGGTGAGGAACTTCCCCGGGTTCTCCGCGCCGGACAGCGCCCTGTACCACACGGTGTGCGGGCTGATCTCCCCCCAGCGCAGGTGCGGAGACAGGCCCGACGTCGCCGGTTTCGCCGGGACGTCCCGGTCCTGCGTGTAGGTGGGCAGGCGCTCGTCGAGGAAGTCGTCGAGGCGGTCGTGGGCCGCGCGCTCGCCCACGGTCCACGTGCGGGCCAGCCCTGCCGACCAGTCCGGCGCGGTAGGCAGGAGCCCCCAGTCCTCGAGGGCGTCGGAGGCAGGGGTGGGCTCGGCGGGCACCACGGACGACGGCGCCGGATACGGTTCACGCGGAGGCGGCCCGCTCGTGCACGCGCGCCAGAACGGGGTGAACACCCGGTAGGGGTCACCGGCCTGCGTGGTGATGGCCCACGGTTCGAACATCAGGTTCCCGGCGTAGGAGTGCGCTTCCACCCCGTTCTCCCCAGCCCAGTCCTTGAGCCCGGCGTCCACCGCGCGCTCGGGCCCGCCGTAGCGCCGGTTCCACAGCACACGGTCCGCACCGGTTTCGCGGACGACGTCGCGCACGACCTCCCCCGCCGCCCCTCGCCGCAGGGTCAGAGGCGTCCCCAGGGCGGCGAGATCCGCCGCCAGCGACGTGAGGGAGTGATGCAGCCACCACTTCGCTGCACCCCCGAGGGGCCGGATGCCCGGGGATTCCTCGTCCAGCACGTAGAGGCACACCACAGGCTCACCGTGGGACACCGCCTCGTGCAGGGCGGGGTGGTCGGTGACCCGCAGGTCGTCGCGGAACAGCACCACGGTGGTCATGCGAACTCCTCGATGGGACGTGCGTGGGACGTGCCGGATTCCAGGCCGGTCAAGGGACACCTGTCAGCCTGGCACACCCACCGGTGAGGAGGGACCGGGCACCGGCCTGTGTGGCATCGGCGCCGTGCGCAACACGTCCGACCCCCTCCCACCCCGCGGCGCCGTGTGGCTGATCGTGGCACTGGCCGCGCCGGCCCTGGGGCTGCTGCGCACCACGATCGCCCTGAGCGTCGGGCCTACGGCAACAGCCCGCCGTAGCGCCGGTTCCACGGCACGCGGTCCGCACCGGTTGTGCGGACGACGTCACGCACGGACTCCCCGGCCGTCCAGCACTGCGCGGGGCCCGGAGCCTGCTCCCCGTCAATCTACAGCCCCGGCACAGGCACACCCCACGCGCAGCACAGGCCGGTCGGACCGTGGATCCAGCCCGGCTCCGTAGCGTCGGGGGTTCGACGCGCCACTGAACGCCTTCCGAAGGAGCATGTAATGAACCCGATCCGTCGACGCCGCGGCATCCGCACCTACCCGGCCACCTCCGAGACCTGCGCCATGCAGTCGCAGAGCACCGACCGCGACCACGCGGGCCGCCACCACCCCGGGCACCGCGACACCGGCGGCCCTGACACCGGCCACCCCCGCGATGAGGGTCACGACGCCTCCGGGGCCCTCCCCGCACCCGCAGCCGGCACGTTCGAGGAACGGGTCCTGGACCGCCCCCACGAGGACGTAGAGGACCAGGGCCTCGCTTTCGACCTCGGAACGCTGATCGACCGCCGCCGCGCGCTCGGCATCTTCGGGGCCGGCGCGAGCGTCTTCGCACTGGCGGCGTGCACGGGAACCACGACGTCGAGCTCGTCCAGTTCCGCCTCCGCGACCGCATCGGCGTCCGAGACCGCGAGCGCCACGCCATCGCCCTCCAAGACGTACAACGAGGAGATGCCGCAGGAGACCGCTGGGCCCTACCCCGGTGACGGCTCCAACGGTGCGGACGCGCTGGACGTCTCCGGGGTGGAGCGCAGCAACATCACCGCGAGCATCGACGGCGGCGCCGCGGTGGACGGCGTAGCCATGACCCTGACGATGAACATCGTGGACATGGTCAAGGACAACGGTCCCATGACGGGCGCGGCCGTGTACGTGTGGCACTGCGACCCGGACGGCAACTACTCCATGTACTCGGAGGGCGTGGAGGACGAGACGTACCTGCGCGGCGTCCAGGTGGTGGGCGACGACGGCAAGGTCACCTTCACGTCGATCGTCCCGGGCTGCTACGCGGGCCGCTGGCCGCACATCCACTTCGAGGTCTTCCCGGACATCGGCTCGATCACGAACGCCACCAACGCGGTGCTGACCTCGCAGATCGCACTGTCGGAGGAGATGGCCAACACGGTCTACAAGGACTCCCGCTACCCGGACTCCGCCACGAACATGTCCCAGGTCACCCTGGAGACGGACAACGTCTTCTCGGACGGGGTGGACATGCAGATGCCGAAGGTCTCGGGCAGCGTGGCCAAGGGGTCACGGTGACGATCGACGTCCCCATCGACACGAGCACCGAGCCCACGGCCGCCGCAGCACCGGGCGGCGCGGGCGGTCCCGGCGGCGTCCCGGGCCAGTAATTCCGTCGAACGAGTGATCCCGCAGGTCCCGCCGCGGACGACGCGGCCGCACCGCCGGTTCCCCGGCACCCGTGCGCCGGGGCGCGGGGCCGTGTGAAGCGGCGTCGTCCACGGGTCAGGCGTCGCCGCCCGGGCGTGGGAGCCTGCCGGGGCGGGGACTCAGGGCAGCAGCCCGTAGACGATCCCGCTCACGGCCACAATGCCGGCCACGGTGACGAACACGTTGGAGATCTTCCCGCGGTACGGCTCCAGCCCGGGGAGCCTGCGGATGGCGTACATGGGCATGAGGTAGAGGATCACGGCGATCACGGGCCCGGCGAGGGACTCGATGAGCGAGAGGATGCTGGGGTTGGCGATCGCCACGAACCACGTGGTCACGAAGATGAACACGGCCACGGCCGTCCGCAGGGCCTTGTCGCTGATTTTCGTGCCGTCCCGGTCCACCATGGAGCGCACGATGCCGGTGGCACCCTCCGCCGCACCCATGTAGTGGCCGAAGAACGAAGAGGCGATCGCCGCGAGCGCCACGGCCGGGCCGAGGTAGGCGATGAACGGGCTGCCGTGCTCGTTGGCCAGGTAGGAGAGCACGGGCAGGTTCTGGTCCTTGGCGGCCTGCAGCCCGTGGGGGCCCAGGGCAAGCACGCAGGACCACACGAAGCCCATGGTGAAGACCACCAGCAGCAGGGTGCTGCGCTTGAGCACCACCGAGGCGCGCTCGCTCGCACGGGAGCCGTACTCGTGCTTCATGGCCACCGAGAACTGGGAGATGGCCGGGGAGTGGTTGAACGCGAAGACGAGCACCGGGATGACCAGCCACTGGGTGATGATCAGCATGATCCGCTGACCGGTGAGCATGACCGCCATCATCGGTACCACCAGCAGACCGGAGCAGCCAGCGCGGCGGTGGCTGCGGTCACCGAGGATCCTCCGGCCGGTGTGGACGTACGGTCGTGGTCATGCTCCGGCACCAGGGTCTCCGTGCTGTTGGGGGAAGGGTAGAGCGGAAGGATGCGGACACCCTGTGAGCCGGGCCATAGCTATACGCGACGTGCCCTCGTTGTTCCACAACCCCGCCGTGGTGGGCGCCTCCCGTACCATGGTGGGCATGGATCCCGAGTTCCGCCTGGACACGCAGCTGTGCTTCGCGCTGTACACTGCCTCGCGCAAGGTGACCAGCGCGTACCGTGAACCTCTCAAGGCCATCGGGCTGACCTACCCGCAGTACCTGGTGATGCTCGTGCTATGGGAGCAGGACCACCGCTCGGTCCGCCAGCTGGGCGAGACCCTCGCCCTGGACAGCGGCACCCTCTCCCCGCTGCTGCGCCGCGTGGAGGCGGCGGGCTTCGTGACCCGCCGCCGCAGCGAGCAGGACGAACGCTCGGTGGTCATCTCTCTCACGGACGCCGGGCGTGCCCTGCAGGAACCGGCCGCGGGGATGCAGCGCGAGCTGCTGGACGAGCTGGACATGTCCCCAAGGGACAGGAAGACCCTGCACATGCTGGCCCAGAAGCTGTGCCACGTACTGTGACGGCTTCCGGGTGCACCCGTGCAGGGTCGCTCAGCCCGCACTGAGGATCACAGCACGCCGTACTCCTCCAGCAGCTCTCCCACCTCGCCCTGTTCGAGGCGCTTGCGGAGCCGGCGGCGGATGGGCTCGGGCCCGGGGACCCGCACCTTCTCGCCGTCACGCAACCGGGTCAGGGCGTCGAGCAGGACGCGCACGTCGTAGGTGCTGCCCCACGTCTCGGGAACTCCGCGCTCCACGCCCATGAGCTGGTACACGGCCTCCATGCCGGTGCGCACCGAGTACTCGGTGGTGAAGATGCAGTCGCGGCCGGTCTCGGCGAACTGGCCGATGAACGCGAAGTTGCGGGCACCCTCGGGCACCACCCGGGGGCGGTCCCCCGCGTGGCGGGGCATGAAGAAGCTGGTCACGTACGGCATCATCACGGGAACCGTCTTGGCGCCGGTGGCCGCGAGCTCCGGGATCTCCTCCACGGGAACGCCCATGTGGTAGAGCCACTCCTGGGTGATCTCCTCGCCCGTGCACTCGGCCATGGTCTTCTTCACGAAGTCACCGGGAGTGTCCACGAACAGCGAGTAGACCCACACCACGACCTGGTCCTTCGGCTGCTTCTTGAAGTGCGGCTGGCGGTTCACGGTCCAGCTGAGCAGCCACGAGGAGTCCTCCGCCGTGACGATCCCGCCCGTGACCACCCGGCCGCTGAACGGGTCCCGCTGCGCGATCTTGCGGATGTACTCGGGGATCCGCTCGTCCAAGGTGGTGACGGTGGCGGACTCCCACTTGGTCTCGTCGATCGATGAGCAGAACACCTCGGGACGCCCGAACGACGGGTCCTTGGCGGCGATCCGCTTCCACAGGTCCCAGGCCGAAGCGGGGCCGCGGTCTAGCGTGGCGGCCGTGGCGTGGTCGCCGTCGTTCGAGTTGTCCACGAGGGATCCGATGGTGGTGAACACGAGGTCGTGCTCACCCAGTTCCTGGGTCTCGGTGGAGCCCTCGCGCACCCAGTGGATCGCGGTGGCACGGATCTCGCCGTTGCGGTGGGCGAAGTCGATGTCACGGACATCGGTGTCGTACTGGAAGGTGACACCGTGCTCGGTGAGGTAGGAGATCAGGGGCAGCACGAAGGACTCGTACTGGTTGTACTTGGTGAACTTCAGCGCGGAGAAGTCCGGCAGCCCGCCGATGTGGTGCACGAAGCGGTGAAGGTAGAGCTTGAACTCCAGCGCGGAGTGCCACTCCTCGAACGCGAACATGGTGCGCCAGTACATCCAGAACGGGGAAGCCAAAAACTCCTTGCTCATGACTTCCTGGATCTGCTTGCCCTCCATCTCCTCACGCGTGGCCAGGAAGATGTGCAGGAGGTCCTTCTGGGCGCGCTGCGGGAGGTCGAACTTGCCCTCGTGGCCCGCGTCCTGGCCCTGCTTCACGGTGGCGCGGCGCAGCGAGTAGTTGGGGTCGTCCAGGTTGAGCCACGCGAACTCGTCCAGCACGGATGCGCCCGCGATCTCCAGGGACGGCACGGAGCGCATCATGTCCCACAGGCACTCCATGTGGTTCTCGAGCTCGCGGCCGCCGCGGATGACGAAGCCCTTCTCGGGGACGTCCAGCCCATCCAGGGCACCGCCGGGCAGCTGGCCCTTCTCCACCACCGTCACGTTCTCGCCGGGCACGCCGGCGTCCCGGATCAAGAACACTGCCGCCGCGAGTCCGGCGAGACCGGATCCCACGATCCACGCGCGGGTGTCCTGTGCGTGCTCCGCCGGGCGGGGCCGCATGAAGGCCTCGTAGTTGCCTGCTGTGAACTGCATGTCGTTCCTCCTTCCGCGGGAGCGTCACCTTGGCGCTCCCTGCGTTCATAATTGAGCATACTCAATTTTGAGTGCAATACAATTATTCGGTGGAGAAAATTCAGAACCCGACGCCCCGCCGCAGAGCACGCCCCCTGGAACACGTGGCCGCCCGCGTGAGCCCGCGCGGCCCCGGGCGCCGCGAGATCGCCAAGGCGCAGAAACGCGCCCGCATCCTGGCCGCCGCCCGCTCGCTCATGAGCGAGAAGGGCTACGCGCAGATGTCCATGAGCGAGGTCGCCTCCCGCGCGGACGTGGCCGCGGGCACCGTGTTCCAGTACGCCGCCACCAAGGCGGAGCTGCTGATGATGGTCACCGAGAGCATCTGGGCGGAGCACGTCAACGATGCACTGCTCGCCACGTCGGCGCCCGGCCAGAGGTCCCCCGCCGAGGTGGTGGACGCCATCATGAACTCTCTCGACCCGATCTTCGACATGGCCGTCCACTGGCCCGAGACCACCGTGTGGATCGCTCGCGAGATCCTCTTCGGGGAGGACCTCCCCCACCGCCGCGAGGTGCTGGGGCTCGTCGAGAAGCTCGAGGCCCACATCGCCCACCTCTTGGGCACGTGCTCGTCCCGAGCCCAGGACGCCGACGACGCCGCGGCACCCGGGACGGCGGCGCTGTCGCCCGCGAGCGCGGCACCGGGCAGGAACGACCTTGCCACCTCGCCCGATCGCGCCCACCGCGACACTGCGCTGGACGTGGGCGCGCGGATGATCGTCACGAGCGGGCTGGCGGAACTCAACCGCGCACGCCAGGGGCGCGGGGAGATGCGGCTGCTCATGGGTAGGATGCGCGAGATCGTCACGCTCGTGGCGGCGGGTGTCGGCGCCACCCACCGCGCAGTCTGACGCCCGGCCCCTCACAGCTGAGGCGCGATCTGACGTCCGAACACGCCTTCCGACGATCAGAACGCGCCCCAGATGGTGCCCCGCCGCCACCCCGGCGCGGGAGACGACTGCGCCACGCACGATAGAGCCCCGGCACGCGGGCGAACCGCGGGCCGGGGCTCCGCGCCGGAGCAACTGCGTCGATCAGGTGCGCGGCAGGGTGATCAGTGCGGTGTGGTCGTCGAGCTGCGGACGGTTGCGGCCGTTGCCCTTCACGAACAGGACATAGCCCACGCCGAGCAGCACGAGCCACACGGCTCCCACGATCAGCGCTACCCGGGTCTCCGGGAACCAGCCGAGGAGCACGATCACGAAGAGGATAGCGGCGGTGGCCAGCCACGAGGCCACGGGCCACAGCGGCACCTTGAACGCGGACTCCGGGCGGCCCTTCTTCTCGATCTCGCGGCGCATGGCGATGTGCGAGAAGAGGATCATGAGCCACACCCACACGGTGGCAAACGTAGCGATCGAGGCGATCACCAGGAACACGTTCTCCGGGATCACCGCGTTGAGCACCGCGCCGATGCCCAGGGCCACACCCATGACCACCACGGTCAGCCAGGGCACGCCGTTGCGCGAGACCTTGGTGAACGCCTGGGGGGCCTGACCCTGCTCAGCGAGGCCGAAGAGCATGCGCCCGGCACCGAAGGTGTCCGCGTTGATCGCGGAGATCGCCGCCACGATCACCACCACGTTGAGGATCGCGGGGGCGGCGGGGATGCCGAGGGCGGAGAAGATCTGCACGAACGGGCTGGCGTCCCCGGTGATCTGGTTCCACGGGACCAGGGACATGATGACCACCATGGTGCCCACGTAGAACAGCATGATGCGCGCGGGCACGGCGTTGACGGCCTTGGGGATGGAGCGCGCGGGATCGCCCGCCTCACCGGCGGTGATGCCGATGGTCTCGATGCCGCCGAACGCGAAGACCACCACGGTCAGCGCGGCCAACAGACCGCCCACGCCGTTGGGCATGAACCCGCCGTGGTCCACGAGGTTCTGCGGGCCCACGGTCTCCCCCGGGGCGAACGAGACACCAATGACCATCAGCGCGATGCCGCCGGCGATCATCGCGAGGATGGCGCCCACCTTGACGATGGTCAGCCAGAACTCGAGCTCACCGAAGATCTTCACGTTGCGGGTGTTGATCGCGGCGATGAACAGGATCACCGCGGCCACCCAGATCCAGCGGGGCGTGTCCGGGAACCAGAAGCCCATGTAGACGCCGAACGCGGTGACGTCCGCGATGGCCACCACGATCATCTCGAACACGAACGTCCAGCCCGTCACGAAGCCCGCGAACGGGCCCAGGTAGCGGGCGGCATACTGACCGAAGGAGCCGGGCACGGGGTGGCGCACGGCCATCTCACCCAGGGCGCGCATGACCATGTACACCGCCGCACCCGCGAGCACGTAGGCCACGATCACGGCGGGACCGGCCATCTGGATGGCGGTCGCCGAGCCGTAGAACAGCCCCGTGCCGATCGCCGAGCCCAGCGCGATGAACTGGATGTG
The DNA here is from genome assembly GCF_040981035.1 of Kocuria sp. CPCC 205297. NCBI lineage: Bacteria > Bacillati > Actinomycetota > Actinomycetes > Micrococcales > Micrococcaceae > Kocuria > Kocuria sp. CPCC 205297. The sequence goes on from NZ_JAVKPY010000007.1 coordinate 161,013, forward strand.
GCGCATGCTCAGACCGCGGGACAGGGTGTGGGTCTCCTGCGCAGACGCCTGTGGAGCCGAGCTCTGCGGTGCGGGCGATGGGGACGCGGGACTACTCATGGCGCTCTCCTGTGGTGTTCCCGGCGCGGCCGGTCGGTGGGGTGGGTGTCGTGCTGAGGGCGTCGTGCGCCAGGGTGGTGATGAGGCGCGCGGCGGCGCGGGCGGTGCGGCCGTCCACGTCCATCCGCGGCAGCAGCTCCACGACGTCCACCAGGACCAGTTTGCCGCTGCGGGCCACGCGGTGGCACACGGCCTGGATGGTCTCCAGCGGAACACCGTATCCGGCCGGGGCGCTCACGCCGGGCGCCACGGCGGCGGGGAGGACGTCCAGGTCGATGCTCAGGTGGATGGCGTCCACGCGCTCCATGAGACGGTCCACGACCTCCAGGACGGCGTCGAGATGGCGGGGCTGGCACTGCTCGTCCGTGAGGAACTCGACGCCCAGTTCGTCCGCAGTGCGGAACAGGACGCCCGTGTTGTTGGGCTCGCTGATACCCAGCACGGTGTAGTCGAACGTGCGGCCCGCCTCCTGATCCGCGCGGGCCATCTGCAGGAACGGGGTGCCCGAGGAGGGCTCGTCCGCCTGGCGCAGGTCGAAGTGCGCGTCCAGGTTCAGCACGCCCACGCGCTTGTCCCGCAGGCGCTCACTGCGGGTGCGGCCCAGGTAGCTGCCCCACGCGGTGTCGTGTCCGCCACCCAGGACGACCACGGGATTGCCGGTGTCCAGGAGGCGTGCGACCTGGCGCCCCAGGGTGTCCTGGCCGTCCTCCAGGTTGCGGTCCGGGACCACCACGGTGCCGGCGTCGTGGATGCCGACATCGGAATGGAGGGCGAGCGGGGCGAGAGCGGCGCGCAGGGCGTCGGGCCCCTCGGAGGCACCCACGCGGCCCTTGTTGCGGCGCACGCCCTCGTCGCAGGAGAAGCCGACGAGTTCGACGGCGGGGCCACCGGCAGCGCCGTCCTGATCGCTCGTCTCTGGACGCGCCTTCTGGTGCCAGCGCAGGTGCTCGGGGGTGTCCCCGTCCGTCCTGCCACTCCACATCTCGGGGTTCGGCGGTGTGATCCGGGTGGTTGTCATGCTGCGCCCTTCCCCGCGGTGCGGCCTCCCCGGGCCGTCTCGCGGCGCTCGCGTGTGATCTGAATTACCTTCTGCTCCACACAAGCCCATCACCGGGGATCGCGGGGCATCCCGGCACCAGATATCGTCTGGTATTCCAGACACGCAGATCGTACGACACACGACGTCGACGACGCCGCTCACCAGCTCTTCGGGGTGGGGCGCGGCACGGTGGAGACGGCCGGGGTGCACACAGGGTGACCGTGCGGCGTCGTCGAACACCACCACCGACCGGAGGAAACGCGATGACCGGAGCGAAAGTCCCCGCGGCGCAGAACACGTTGCGGATCCTGAGGTTCCTCGCGTCGCGGAAGGGGCCGGTGGCGGCGTCGTCGATTGCGACGGCGCTGGAACTGCCGCGCTCCAGCGTGTACCACCTGCTGGCGGTGATGACGGAGCAGGGGTTCGTGGTGCACCTGCCCGAGGAGCGGCTGTACGGGCTGGGGATCGCGGCGTTCGAGCTGTCCTCGGCGTACACGCGGCAGGACCCGATGGCGCGGTTGGGCGAGCCACTGCTGCGGGCGCTCGTGGACGCGGTGGGCGAGAACGCGCACCTGGCGGTGATGCACGGGCGGGACGTGGTCTACGTGGTGGAGGAGCGGGCGCCGTACAAGCCATCGCTGGTGACGAACGTGGGGGTGCGCATTCCGGCACACCTCACGGCGAGTGGGCGGTCGATGCTCGCGGGCCTGCCCGCCGCCCAGGTGCGGGCGCTGTACCCGGACCGGGCGTCGTTCGCGTCGCGCTGGGAGACCACGGCGATCACGACGCCGGGTCAGTTGCGCGCAGAGCTCTCGCGGACCCGGGAGCGCGGCTGGGCCGTGGAGGAGGGAGATGTGACGCCGAACTTCGCGTCCGTGGCGGTGGCGGCGCACGACCACCGGGGCTTGCCGGTGGCGGGAGTGGCGCTGACGTTCCTGGAGCACCGCACGGACGAGGCACGGCGGACCGAATTGGTGGGGCACGTGCGGCGGACGGCGGAGGCGCTGACGCGACGGTTGCACGGGGCGGTGCCGGGGAGTGAGGGGTGACCAAAACGGGCCCCGCACAGAGCTTCTATCCGCAGCCGAGAGGCACCTTCGGCTAGGACCAGCCCCGACCCCTCCACCACCTCACACCCTGCTACAACTAGGGCCCCTGACCCTTTTAGCATGGCTGTTTAGTAAGACGATCTGGCCTGATCCATATGGGCATAAGCGCTGAAACCTCTATAACAATTATGTTACGATGTGTAGACACAGTAACATCGCGAGACTATTATATCTTCATGGTTTCCCCGTTGACAAAGTTGCCATTAGACGCATACGTCCCGATCCTCAAAGGTAAAGCGGCTGAGCTTGGTGCAGTTTCTACTGCGCCGAAGGAACGATTGGTTCCGCTGCTCGAGTTCATCGATCCGGTAAAAGCATCGAGCGCACTCCCCAAAGCGTGGAATACAGCTGACGGTGCTGTATGGGTTCAGATGCTCAATGTGGAAGGTATCAATGATCCAAAATTCGCCGGGCAAATCGCCGACTTCTTTGACCGGGTACGTGAAAAAGTATGCGCTGTCCCAGTAGTTACGACTACTGAGACGCCGGATACATTTTCGGCCATCGCGAGCGTTATCGCTAAAGATGGACGAGGTGTTATACTACGGATTGACGTAGAAGATCTCATTGATAGTGAGGTTAATACTGCCGATGATATTACGGCTGTATTGGAGCAATTAAACATTGCGTCATCTCAAGTCGCCCTCGTGGTGGATGGTGGCACCCTGACGGGGTCGCAAACTATTCAAGCGACGCTTGCGATTCAAGCTTTGAGCGCGTTAAACCTTCGCGAATGGATGTCGGTTGTATTGAGCTTTTCCGCATTCCCCGAAGAACTTGGGAAAGTCGCGGCGCGCAACTCTGTGACCCCGATTCCCCGCGTGGATGCGAAGACATTTGTAACCGTCCGCAATAAAATGGAGGGCAGTTTAATCTACGGCGACTACGCAGTAGGCACTCCTCGCTATGGCTCTGCGCCTTTTGCGCCGATCCCCAATATTCGGTATGCAACTAATGACGCATGGCAAGTGCATCGGGGGGGAAAAAGGAGTTCCCCCTCGACGCAATATGTTGCGTTGGCAAAGGATATTGTGAACGCATCCTATTACGGCGGAAAAAATTTTAGTCCAGCAGATCAAAAACTTAACGATGTTGCGTCGAAAGTCGGCGGGCCAGGAAACGCGACGATACATTTGCGTATTGCAGCCTCGCGACACCTTCATCTAGTGCTTTGGCGTCTCGCCAACCTCGGCGCTCCGTGAGCATAGTGGAGACTATCCCTCGCAGTTCTTCATGACCGGTCAGGGAAGCAAGACGTTTTGCAAGTTCAGGACGGGTGGCGCTTCGGAATCCACGGACAGCATTCAAAGTATCTAGCGCGCGAATTAGCTCTTCCCGCCACAGTAGCTCAGCGAGAACCACCTTATCTTGTCCCCGCCGGGGAGAGGCCTTACGAATTTGATCATAAAACAGCGTGTTAGGTTCAGAGCGCCTGACGACTGCTAGACCCCAGCCACGTTTGATAACTTTTCGCGCCTTTTCTAAATGCCGATCTGTAACAACTAGTGTGCAGTAGTCAAAAATTTTGTTAAAAGCGTCCATTTGACGGGGCAAGCGCGCAAGTGTATCAAGATCGCTCTTGATTTCATACCCGACTAGCGTGCTGCCGATGGCAGCGATATCAATTCGCCCTAATTCGCCAATTACGAACTCATCCACAATCAACGATTTTTCGGCCACTTGAGATGAGACTTCTCGCCTCACCGTCTCTCGCATCTCACGCTCAGTCACAGGGAGCATCAGTAGGACTATACCTTCCGCTCGCTTGGGCGTCTGGGCCCCTCTTCCTGCATCATCCGGACTCCAACTGGTGCTAGATATATGAGGTCTTGACGGTGCTGGCGCGGACCCCACCATCACGCCACGAGTCGCCTGCACCGTTGCCGGATGGCCTCACCTGTCGTCCCCACGAAGTTCACCATCGTAGCCCATGACATACCCGCGTGGTGAGCCGCGCACGGCGTCGATGACGCGACGTTCCGCGTCAGGCTGTTCAGCGACGGCCGCACGCAGAGCCATGAGGGCACCTACGTCCAGCTCGTCCTCGGGTCGCGGCTCATACTGCTCGAAGCGCGCAGCTAACTCACCAGCGTGAGCAAGAATTTCTTCGACGGCACAGGGGCATGATCATCACCTCAGATATCTCCGGCTGGCAGGCATCGCATGGACGGTGACGTCATCGGTGCGTCCCTGTACGTACCCAACTTCCAGAACAATGTCCGCTCGGTTCGCACCTATCAACGTGGTAGACCCCTCGCCGAGGTCTCACGCACGGATCGGGTTGCGGTAGGCGTGGAGAATGTCGGCCCCCACAAGGCCGTTCTTCAACGCTGATGGCGCGATGATCGGCTCACCCACCCTTACAAATTATCTTGCGGTGCAGTAAAGCCACAAGGCGTTGACCCCCGCCCCCTGTCTGGCATCCCAGACACAACCCCCTCCAGAACCCGTGACCCCCGTCACCGCCCGTGGTCCCATGGACTCATTCCCCGTCCGCCGCCCGCACGCCCCGGACCGACCCGCACCAGGAGGACTCCTCATGGCACTGCCCAACGCCCGCCCCGTCCGCGCACCCCGCGGCACCGAGATCAGCGCCAAGAGCTGGCAGACCGAAGCGCCCATGCGGATGCTCATGAACAACCTGGACCCGGAGGTCGCCGAGCGTCCTGACGACCTGGTGGTCTACGGCGGCACCGGCCGCGCGGCCCGCAGCTGGGAGGCGTTCGACGTCATCGTGAAGACCCTCAAGGAGCTCGAGGAGGACGAGACCCTGCTGGTCCAGTCCGGCAAGCCGGTGGGTGTCTTCCGCACGCACAAGTGGGCCCCGCGCGTGCTGATCGCCAACTCCAACCTGGTGGGCGACTGGGCCACGTGGCCGGAGTTCCGCAAGCTGGAGGACGAGGGCCTCATGATGTATGGCCAGATGACCGCAGGGTCCTGGATTTACATCGCCACGCAGGGCATCCTGCAGGGCACCTACGAGACGTTCTACGCCGTCGCCCGCAAGATGCACGAGGAGGGGCGCATCCCCGAGGCCACCCTCGCCGGCACTCTGACCATCACCGGCGGCTGCGGCGGCATGGGCGGCGCCCAGCCGCTCGCGGTGACGCTCAACGGCGGCGCGTGCCTCGTCGTCGACGTGGACGAGACGCGCCTCAAGCGCCGCCAGTCCAAGCGCTACCTGGACGAGGTGGAGACGGACCTGGACACCGCCCTCGCCAAGGTCATGACTGCCAAGAACGAGCGCCGCGCACTGTCCGTGGGGTACGTGGGCAACGCCGCGGACGTGTTCCCGGAGCTGCTGCGCCGCCACCGCGCGGGCGAGATCTCCGTGGACGTCGTGACCGACCAGACCTCCGCGCACGATCCCCTGTCCTACCTGCCCACCGAGTTCACCGTGGAGCAGTGGGATGCCGAGGCCAAGGCCGATCCCGTGGGCTTCACCAAGAAGGCCCAGGAGGCCATGGCCGCGCAGGTGCAGGCGATGGTCGAGTTCCAGGACGAGGGCGCCGAGGTCTTCGACTACGGCAACTCCATCCGCGACGAGGCCCGCCACGCCGGCTACACCCGCGCGTTCGAGTTCCCGGGCTTCGTCCCGGCGTACATCCGCCCCCTGTTCTGCGAGGGCCTCGGCCCCTTCCGCTGGGTGGCGCTCTCCGGCGACCCCAAGGACATCGAGGTCACGGACAACGCGATCAAGGAGCTCTTCCCGGACAACAAGCACCTGCACGAGTGGATCGACGCCGCGCAGGAGCACGTGGAGTTCGAGGGCCTGCCCGCGCGCATCTGCTGGCTGGGCTACGGCGAGCGCCACAAGGCCGGACTGCTCTTCAACAAGCTCGTGGCCGAGGGCAAGGTCTCCGCGCCCATCGTGATCGGCCGCGACCACCTGGACTCCGGTTCGGTGGCCTCGCCCTACCGCGAGACCGAGTCCATGAAGGACGGCTCGGACGCCATCGCGGACTGGCCCCTGCTCAATGCGCTGACCGCCACGTCCTCGGGCGCCACCTGGGTGTCCATCCACCACGGCGGCGGCGTGGGCATCGGCCGGTCGATCCACGCAGGCCAGGTCTCCGTGGCGGACGGCACGGATCTCGCGGCCGAGAAGCTCGAGCGCCTACTCACCAACGACCCCGGCATGGGCGTGATCCGCCACGCGGACGCCGGCTACGAGCGTGCCATCCAGGTGGCGGACGAGCGCGGCGTCAACATCCCCATGCACAACGACCTCGCCACCACCCGGGACGCGGACCAGTGAGCGAGCTCATCACCGGCATCGGTGAGCTGCACACCGTGGACCCCGCCCGCGGCGAGGACTCCGTGCTCAGGGACGCGGCCATCGTCGTCGAGGACGGGCTGATCGCGTGGGTGGGCTGCGCCTCCGAGGCGCCCGCGGCGGACCGTGCCGTGGACGTCGAGGGACGTGCGGTGCTGCCCGGATGGGTCGACTCCCACACGCACCTGGTGTTCGCGGGGGACCGCGGTGAGGAGTTCGCCGCGCGTATGGCCGGGCAAGCATACGCAGCAGGCGGCATCGGCGTGACGACGAATGCGACCCGGGAGGCCAGTGACGAGACCCTGCGCGGGCTCGTGGCCGGGCGCGTGCGGGACGCCGTCGCCGGAGGCACCACCTACGTCGAGACCAAGACGGGCTACGGCCTTGACGTGGAGCAAGAGCTGCGCGCGGCGAAAATCGCCGCGGGCGCCGCGGACGAAGTCACGTTCCTGGGCGCCCACCTGGTGCCCGAGGGCGCGAACCCGGACGAGTACGTGGAGCTCGTGTGCGGGCCCATGCTCGAGGCCGTGGCGCCGCACGTGCAGTGGGCGGACGTGTTCTGCGAGCGCGGCGCGTTCAACCCCGAGCAGTCCCGCCGCGTGCTCGAGGCCTGCCGGGATGCGGGGCTCGGGCTGCGGGTGCACGGCAACCAGATCGGCCCCGGTGAGGGTGTGTCCCTGGCCGTGGAGCTGGGGGCGGCGTCCGTGGACCACTGCAACTTCCTCTCGGACGAGGACGTGGCGGCGCTGGCCGGCTCGGACACCGTGGCCACCGTGCTGCCGGCGTGCGACCTCTCCACCCGTGCCCCGCTGGCCCCGGCCCGTGACCTGCTGGACGCGGGTGCCACCGTGGCGATCGCCTCCAACTGCAACCCCGGCACCAGCTACACCACCTCCATGAACTTCTGCGTGGCCACCGCCGTGCTGCAGATGAAGCTCACGGTGGACGAGGCGATCCGCGCGGCCACGCTCGGCGGCGCCAAGGCGCTGCGTCGGGACGTCTCCACCCCGGACCGCCCCGCCGTGGGCCACCTCGCGGTGGGAACGCGCGCGGACCTGCACGTGCTGGACGCCCCGCAGGCCGTCCACCTGGCCTACCGCCCCGGCATGCCCCTCACGTGGGGCGTGTGGCGGGCGGGCCGCCGGGAGATCTGAGCGGGAGGTCCTGCGGTGTGCCGCGGGGCCTCCCGGATCGAACCCCGCCCGGCACTGCCGCACTCCGCGGCACACGACCTCCACCCACGATTCACCCGTCACGAGGATGTGAAATGAGCACGCTCCAGGAACCCGCGCGCACCAACCGCGCCGATGTGCTGCGCTTCGTGCTCTACAGCGCCATCGGCATCTTCATGTTCTTCGTGCCCGTCACCATCGGCGGCAAGAGCACCATCCCGTTGGACCACATCGTCACGTGGCTCCGGGAGAACGTGGGTGCCGCCGTGCCGTACTACGCGCTGGCAGTGATTCTGGCGGGCACGGTGTTCCCGTTCGTCACGGGTTCCTGGCGGGCATCCCCGGTGAAGATGGTGTTCGCGTTCCTGAACATCCTGGGCCTGGTGGTCGGCTGCGCCCTGGTGTTCAGCGTGGGCCCGGACTGGCTCATGGCCAAGGACATGGGCCCGTTCCTCTTCAACTCCCTGGTGATCCCGGTGGGGCTGATCGTGCCCATCGGGGCCGTGTTCTTGGCCCTACTCATCGGGTACGGACTCATGGAGTTCATCGGGGTGTTCCTGCAGCCTGTCATGCGTCCGGTGTGGCGCACCCCGGGCCGTTCGGCCATCGACGCCGTGGCGTCCTTCGTGGGCAGCTACTCCCTGGCGCTGCTGCTCACCGACCGCGTCTACCGGGAGGGTCGATACACCGCGCGGGAAGCCGCCGTCATTGCCACGGGCTTCTCCACGGTGTCCGCGAGCTTCATGGTGATCGTGGCCAAGGCCCTGGACCTCATGGACCACTGGTTGCTCTACTTCTGGCTGGCCCTGGTGGTCACCTTCCTGGTCACCGCCATCACTGTGCGGATCCCGCCACTGAGCCGCATCCCGGACGACCCCTACCCCGGCGTGGAGCACCAGCCGGAGAAGCTGGTCACCGGCCGTCGCTTCCACCACGCGTGGGCCGAGGCGCGCGGGGCGCTGCACACCGCCCCCAGCCTGGGCCGCAACGTGTGGGACAACCTCCGGGACGGCCTGCGCATGGCCATGTCCATCCTCCCTTCGATCCTCTCGATCGGTCTGATCGGACTGGTGCTGGCCCGCTACACCCCGATCTTCGACTGGCTGGGGTACCTCTTCGTGCCGTTCGCGTGGATCGTGGGGCTGCCGGAGCCACTGCTCGCGGGCAAGGCGTCGGCCACGGGCATCGCGGAGATGTTCCTCCCCGCCACCCTGGTGGCCGGGCAGGAGTCGCTCGTCCTGCGCCTGGTGATCGCGATCGTCTGCGTCTCGGCGATCATCTTCTTCTCCGCTCTCGTGCCGTCCATCCTGGCCACCGAGATCCCGGTCTCCATCCGATCGCTGGTGGTCATCTGGTTCGAGCGCGTGGCCCTCACCATCCTCATCGCCACTCCGCTGGTGCGACTGCTCACCTAGCGCGCAGCGCCCGCGGCGCACGTGCACTGCACCGCCCTGACACACTTCTCCCGAACCACTCCCGACCGGAAGGACCCTTCCCCATGACCCTCTTCGACACCGACCTCCCCACCACCGTGCAGCTGGGATCCTCCGGCGTCACGGTGGGTGACGTGATCGCCGTCGCCCGCCACGACGCCCGCGTGGAGCTGACCGACGAGGCCCGCGAGCACGTCGCGAAGGTGCGCCGCCACATCGACGAGCTGGCGGCGTCGGACGTGCCCGCGTATGGGATCTCCACCGGCTTCGGTGCGCTGGCGAACAAGCACATCCCCCTGGAGAAGCGCACCCGGCTGCAGAAGTCCCTGGTGCGCTCCCACGCCGCGGGCACCGGGCCCACCGTGGAGCGGGAGGTGGTGCGGGCGCTGATGTTCCTGCGCGCCAAGACCCTGGCGTCCGGGCACACGGGCATCCGCGTGGAGACCCTGGAGACCATGCTCGCCGTGCTCAACGCGGGCATCACCCCGGTGGTGCACGAGTTCGGATCGCTGGGCTGCTCGGGCGACCTGGCCCCGCTCGCCCACTGCGCGCTCGTGCTCATGGGTGAGGGCCGCGCCGTCGGGCCCGACGGCACCGAACGCCCCGTGCCCGAGCTGCTCGCCGAGGCCGGGATCGAGCCCGTGACCCTCGCCGAGAAGGAGGGCCTGGCGCTGATCAATGGCACGGACGGCATGCTGGGCCAGCTCATCATGACGCTGGCGGACCTGCAGAACCTGTTCACCGCCGCGGACATCACCGCCGCGTTCTCCGTGGAGGGCCTGCTGGGCACCGACCGCGTGTTCGTCCCCGAGCTGCACGAGCCGCTGCGTCCCCACCCGGGCCAGAAGTATGCTGCGGCGAACATGCTCAAGGTGCTGGAGGGCTCCGGCATCGTGGCCTCCCACCGCGTGGGCGACGACCGCGTGCAGGACGCCTACTCCCTGCGCTGCGCCCCCCAGGTGGCGGGTGGCAGCCGGGACACCGCGGCGTACGCCCTGACCGTCGCGCAGCAGGAGCTCGCTGCGGCCGTGGACAACCCCGTGGTCCTGGACGACGGCACCGTGAGCTCCAATGGCAACTTCCACGGCGCGCCCGTGGCGTACGTGCTGGATTTCCTGGCCATCCCCATCGCGGACCTCGCGTCGATGTCCGAGCGCCGCACCGACCGCATGCTGGACCCTGCCCGTTCCCACGGCCTGCCCCCGTTCCTCGCGGAGGACCCGGGCACGGACTCCGGGCTGATGATCGCGCAGTACACGCAGGCCGGGCTCGTCTCGGACATGAAGCGCCTCGCGGTGCCGGCCTCGGTGGACTCGATCCCCAGCTCCGCGATGCAGGAGGACCACGTGTCCATGGGCTGGCACGCCGCCCGCAAGTTGCGCCAGGCCGTGCTGAACCTGCGCCGCGTGCTCGCGATCGAGCTGCTCTCCTCCACCCGCGCGATCGCCCTGCGCGCGCCCCTGGAACCGGGCGCGGCGGCGTCGGCGGTCATTGCGGACCTGGACGGCCGCGTGGGCGCGCCCGGCGAGGACCGCTTCATGGCACCGGAGATCGAGGCCGCCGAGGAGTACGTGGCCTCGGGGCGCCTGGTGCGCACGGTCGAGTCCGCGGTGGGCCCGCTGAACTGAGCCTCGCGGCGGCGTCGTCCCCTGGCGACGACGACGCCGCGAGGCACCGTCTGCGCCACCGGCCCGAGCGCCCACCGCACGCCGCTGACGGCGCCCGACCCGGTACGTAGTGCCGCCGCGCCGGGACGGTCCCCGGCAAGTCCAGCAGGCGGCCCCGGTGAACCTGAGGTGCAGAGATGCCCAGGAACCGTGCCGCGGGGCAGTCATCCCTGCACCTCAGATTCACGATCCCCCGGAGCCCTGTTCCCCGGGGACCCCCGGTACTAGGGTCACTACTACGCGCGAAGGGAGCGTCCATGCCCGTCTACGAGTTCCGGTGCGAGGCCTGCGGGCCGTTCGACGCCCACCACGCCATGGCCCAAGTGCCGCGCTCCCAGGACTGTCCCGCGTGCGGCGCGGACGCACGGCGCGTGTTCTCCGCCGTGGGCCTGTCCCGCGCGAACTCTGCCCGGGCACGCGTGATTGACGACGCTGCCCGCACGGCTGACGCGCCAGACGTCGTCCGATCCCTGCCCCGCCAGCCCGGCGCCCCCGGCGCGGCCCCGGCCGTGACCCGGGACCCCCGGCACGCGAAGCTGCCGCGGCCGTAGCTTCCCCGCACTGCCGCGCGGGAACCGCCCGCGGGGCTCTCCAGAAAGGTCACGAACCATGCCAGAAGTGATTTTCCCGCTGGACTCGACCAAGCCCTTCACCGAGCAAAAGCTGACCGGCCACAACCGCTGGCACCCGGACATCCCGCCCGTGGCCACGCTCAAACGTGGCGAGAGCTACCGCATTGACTGCCGCGAGTGGTTCGACGGCGCCATCAAGAACGACGACTCCGCGGACGACATCCGGGACGCACCCCTGAACCGGGTGCATGCACTGTCCGGGCCGTTCCGGATCGAGGGCGCGGAGCCCGGTGACCTGCTGATCGTGGACATCCTGGACGTGGGGCCCATTCCGCAGGAGGAGGGGCCGCTGGCCGGGCAGGGCTGGGGCTACACCGGGATCTTCGCGCAGAAGAACGGCGGCAGCTTCCTGGTGGACCAGTTCCCGGACGCCTACAAGGCCGTGTGGGACTTCCGCGGCGGCGAGTGCACCTCCCGCCACATCCCCGGCGTGAAGTTCACGGGCATGGTGCACCCGGGCCTGATGGGCACGGCTCCGTCTGCGGAGCTGCTCAAGAAGTGGAACAAGCGCGAGGGCGATCTGATCGCCACCGATCCGCAGCGCGTGCCCCCGCTGGCTCTGCCACCCGAACCCGACGCCGCGATCCTGGGTTCGCTGACCGGCACCGACTTCGACCGCGTGGCCGGCGAGGGCGCCCGCACGGCTCCCCCGCGCGAGAACGGCGGCAACCAGGACATCAAGAACTTCACCAAGGGCTCGCGCGTGTTCTACCCGGTGTACGTGTCCGGGGCGAACCTCTCCATGGGGGACCTGCATTTCTCCCAGGGGGACGGTGAGATCACGTTCTGCGGCGGCATCGAGATGGGCGGGTTCATCGACATCCACGTGGACGTGATCAAGGGAGGCATGGACACCTACGGCGTGAGCGAGAACGCCATCTTCATGCCCGGGCGCAACGGTCCCGTGTACTCGGAGTGGCTGGCGTTCTCGGGCACGTCCGTGACACTCGACGGCGAGCAGCGCTACCTGGACTCCCACCTGTCCTACCAGCGCGCGATCCTGCACGCGATCGACTACCTCGCCAAGTTCGGCTGGTCCAAGGAGCAGGCGTACCTGCTGCTGGGCGCCGCCCCCATCGAAGGTCGCTTCTCCGGGGTGGTGGACATCCCCAACTCGTGCGCCACGGTGTACCTGCCCACGGAGATCTTCGACGTGGACATCCGCCCCTCTGCCAGCGGCCCCACGCAGGTGGATCCGGGCATGGGCGCGCCGCGGGCGATGAACCCGGGCTGATCCCCACACGGGCCCTCGCGGACGACGCCGCTGGGACGACTCTCACAGGTGAGTGCGCTTCCGCCACGGGAACCGCGGTTTCCCGCCGGTGGAGGTGCACTCGCATGTTTCACGGGTGGTCCCCTCAATCCCGTGCGGCGGCCACCAGGTGCTCCTGGATCTCCGCCAGCACCTCGTCCGGGCGCTCTTCCACCATGAAGTGCCCGGTGGGAACCGCCCGACCGGTGATCCGCGGCAGCCACGGCCGCCACGCCTCCAGCGGATCCGTCTGGGCACCCACCACGCCGTCGCCGCCCCAGAGCAGCAGGGCGGGGAGGTTGCGGGAGGTGCCGCGGTCGGCGTCGTCGTGCTCCCGGTCCACCCCGGCGGCCGCGGCGTAGTCCGCGCACCACGCGGCCACCACCGACGGGTTCTGGGCGGCGGCCTCGTAGGCGGCGAGCGCCTCGGGGTGGAACGTGTCCAGGGAACCGGGAGTGCCACCCAGTCCTTCCAGGGCCGCGTGGAGAAAGGTGAGGGGCTCGGCGCTGATGAGCCGCTGCGGCATGGTGGCCGGCTGGGCCAGGAACAGCCAGTGGTAGTACCGAGTGGCCAGCCAGTCGTCCATGAGCTCCCACACGGTGGGGGTGGGGAGGATGTCCAGCAGGGCCACGGAGCGCACGGCGTGCGGGAAGTCCAAGGTCATGCGGTGGGCGGTGCGGGCGCCGCGGTCGTGGGCTACCACGTGGAAGGACTCGTGGCCCAGGTGACGCATCACGGCCACCATGTCCGCGGCCATGGCCCGGAAGCTGAAGTCCTCACTGCACGCCGTGGAGTCACCGTAGCCGCGCAGGTCCGCAACGACCACGCGATGGCCCCGCGCGAGGGCCGGACCCAGGCGGTGCCACATGGCGTGGGTCTGCGGGAAGCCGTGCAGCAGCAGGAGCGGCTCGCCCCGCCCGCCGGTCCTCACGTGGATGGTGGCCCCGGGGACCGGGATGCGGTGGGTCTCGAAGTTCTCAAACATGGGGCCATTGTGCGCGCCCCGGGGACCGTCGGGCGCTTCAGGCCCCTGGGAGGCGCCCCAAGCGCCTGCTCCCGCGACTCGTAAACTTGCCCCATGCGCGGACAGGTGACTGAAGTTCTCAAGGTGTACGGGATGCAGGAGCGGCAGCTGGTGATCCCCGTGTACCAGCGCAACTACGACTGGGGGCTGAAACAGTGCCAGCAGCTGCTGGAAGACCTCGTCAACGTCATCCAGCAAGGCCGGCCCAAGCATTTCTTCGGGGCCGTGGTGGGCCAGCCGGAGGGTTCATGGCGGTGGGTGGTGATCGACGGTCAGCAACGACTCACCACGGTCAGTCTGCTCATGCTGGCCCTTGCGGACCTCCTGGACGAGGGCACCCTCGAGTCGCGCGATCCAGGACTCGCCCACAGGATTCGCACCAGCTTCCTGCTGCTCAACGAGCAGCAGGACACACCCCGGTTCAAGCTCAAGCCCGTCAAGCATGATGCGGACGCCTACGCCTTGCTGTTCAGGTCTGACTCGGATCACATCGACACGTCCTCGGTGACCGCCAACTACCGTTTCTTCAAGGATCAGATCCCCCGACTGCCCATCGATGGGGACGACCTGTGGGCCGCGGTAGAGCGCCTCGAGGTCATGCATCTGGACCTGGAGCAGCACGACGATGCACAGCGCATCTTCGAATCGCTCAACTCCACGGGGCTGGCGCTGAGCGAAGCGGACAAGGTGCGGAACCTGGTTCTGATGGGCCTGGACGTCCACGAGCAGGAACGCGTCTACACCGACTACTGGAACCGTATTGAGGTCAACGTCGGCTATGACACCGGGGCATTCCTGCGCTGGTACCTGGTGACTCGCACCTCGCGCATCCCCCGCCAGGACCAGGTTTACGAGTCCTTCAAGAAGTACATCACCGAGACGGGGCTTCGAGGCGCTGAGCTGCTGGACGGGGTCCGGAAGTACTCCACCTACTACCGCCAGATCCGCACCGCCACCACCGGAAGCTCAAAGATCGACCTGCGTCTTCGCCGGCTCAACCTCTTGAAGACCGATGTCGTGCTCCCCCTGCTCATGCCCCTCTTCGAGTCGCGGGAGACCGGCGAGATCACGGACCTCGATCTTGCCGAGTGCATCCGCACCGTGGAGTCGTATATTTTCCGTCGCTACATTGCAGAAGTTCCGACGAATGCGCTGAACAAGGTGTTTGCCACGGTCTACAGGGACGTGAAGCGCATCCGCCCCGAAAACCGTTCCTTCGCCGAAGTCCTGGGGTACTCGCTGCGGAAGCGCTCCGGCTCCGGAGCCTTCCCCGATGACGCTGAGTTCATCAGCAGTCTTGAGGTGAAGAACCTGTACAACTTCAAGGGCGAGCGTCGGAAGTACCTGTTCGAGTGCTTGGAGAACCTGGATTCCAACGACACCAGAGACATCGCCAACGGCATTGAGGACGGGTCTCTCACCATTGAGCACGTCATGCCGCAGACGCTCACGCAGGCATGGCACGACGAACTGGGTGATGAGGCCCAGCGCATCCACGAGCAGTGGTTGAACCGGCTCGGCAACCTGACCGTGACCGGGTACAACTCCTCCTACTCGAACTCTTCGTACTCCACGAAACGCACCATGAAGCACGGATTCATGGAGTCCCCGTTCCGGTTGAACCTGGAGATGCGCAGCGCCGAACACTGGGGCGAGGACCAGCTGGCGGCACGGACCCGCCGTCTCTGCGCAGATGCGCTCACCTACTGGATCTATCCCGAGAGCGACTTCGAACCGGCCCGACCGCAGCTGCCCACGGAAGCACTGGGAACGGACACCAACTTCACGGGCAGGGCTGCTGTGTCCTTCACGTGGAACGAGCACCACGCCACGGTGGCCAACTGGCGGGACCTGACGGCCCGGGTATTCACGATCCTTCTGGTTGAGCACCGGGACGAGTTCCTCCAGTGGGCCCGGACCTCCGACTGGTTCCGCGTGGGCGCGGCCTACGACCCGGACGAGAACGGCGTGTACCGCCTGGACGACAGCATCGGCTGGAACGCATCGTCGAGCACCTGGACAAAGGTCTCCCTGATGCGCAGGGTTTTTTCCCACCTGGAGCTGGACCCCGAAGAGCTGATCATCACCCTGCGTTCGGACGAGACCGCGGAGCGGGGACAGGAAACCGCAGAAACTGCCGAGGGCGAGAACTTCCCCTACCTGGAAATCGTGAAGTTCCTGCCCCGCCTCGTTGAGCTCGAGGGCATGGCCACGGACGACCCCCTGGTGCAGGAAACGGTGGAGGAGTTCATGCAGTCCTTCCACCCGTTTCGGGACGAGCAGCCACTCAAGACCCTGGGGACCAGCGTGCGGAAGTTCTGCGCCGATCCGGAACGACGCGCCGCCGCGACTGCGGAGGAAACCATTGCCCTCATCTCCTCCAAGGTGGACGAGACGGAGCACGTGGATCCGGATGCCCTGGCCGAGGCAGCCGTGGAGGGCACCCTGTCCCTGTGGGTGGGGCGCCTGCGGGAAACGAGTCCCAGCACCTGAGATCTCGGACCGTCTCCTTCCGAGGCGCACCCCAGAAGTGGCCACCGGCTGAGGCAGGATGGGGAAATGGTGATGTCTCAGATGAGTCCCGCGCAGCAGCGCATTCTGGACTACTGGTGGATGCTGGAGCTGTTCAGTCCGCAGCCGCTCCCCAAACTGACGCCCCGGTCAACACGGCCCGAGGACCGGCAGGTCGTGGCCTGGACATCCGATGCGCCCCTCCCGTGGGATTCACTGCCCGAGCCTCGACCCATGGGAAATACCCCGCGGGAGTGGCGGCATACGGTCTATCTCGGTGTTTACAAGGTGGAGGACACCTACGAGGTCATGCACCGGGTGTTCGCGGACGATCCGGATGCCTACGACGAGCGCCCCGGCGGTCGGAGCGCCTGCGCGGGGGTTCTGGTGGGCCACGACGGAAAGCTGATCGGGGACACCGCCACGCTCTCGTCCTGTCTCTGGGCGGTGGGCCGCCTCCTCCACCCGGGCCCGCGGGATCCGTCGTGGATGTCCGGTTTTGAGGCGGCGCAGGAATCCTTCGTGGAAGCCCTCGACGAGCTGGGGGGCCGTCGTCTGGAGCAGGAGAGCTCGCACGAGGTTCCCCGGCTGGGCGAGGCGTATCTGAACGACATTCTGCGGGCCGCACACGCCGGCGCCGGCGTCCAGGGCCGCGAGGATCTCGCCACCCACCAGATCGTCATCGAAAGTCGAGTGGTCGCCGTACGCCCGCACGACAGCGTCAGCGACATGGACTTCCTCAACAGCTTCTACCTGCAGGATCTGGGCACCGTACGGCAGGCAGCGGCAGCGGGACGCAGCGGAACCGCCCTACTGGAGTACCTGACCGAGGACGGGAAGGAGACGTCCGCCGGACGAGTGGACGTCATCCAGCACCCCGAGGCAGTCGATGCCCGGACCCGTGTGGACCAGCTGCCCTTGGGCCGCTGGCCTTCGAACCCCGAGCACCCGCTTGCCCTGAGCCAGCAGTTCGCGGTGAACCGCGCCCTCAACGACCTGCGCCAGAACCTCGGCGTCATGGGCGTCAACGGCCCGCCGGGCACCGGCAAGACCACGATGCTGCGGGATGTGCTGGCGGGCAACGTGGTGGAACGAGCCCGCCGACTCGCAGCTCTCGACGATCCGTCCCGTGCCTTCACCGGATCAATGCACCGCTGGACGTCGGCGTCCGGGTACAGCAGATCGGTGCCGCAGCTCATTCCCGAGCTCACGGGGTTCGAGATGGTCGTGGCATCGGCGAACAACGCCGCTGTGGAGAACGTGGCGGTCGAAATCCCTTCTGCGGATGCGATTTCTTCGCCGTGGGAGAAGTCTGCCGACTACTTCAAGGACATTGCGACGGCGACTCTGCGGGCGGCCGCCGGAAAATCAGCAGCCGACGAGGCGGACACTCCAGGCTGGGGACTGGTGGCAGCCAGACTGGGCAAGAAGTCCAACCGCATGGCTTTCCAGAGCGCTCTCTGGTTCGACGAAAAAGCGTCGCGGGACCGATCCACCGGGTCCGACGGCGCTCCGTCCCACAGCGGCGGGAGGACCTCGCCCCGGGTGGAGAGGGAGGGTCTCGACACCATTCTCAAGCACTGGGCCGAGGGCACCCGGCCGAAGCGCACCTGGGGAGAAGCCCAAGCAGTGTTCCAGCGTGCGCTGGAGCGCGTGGAGAACCTGATGGGGCAACGCCAGGCCGCTGAAGGACGACGGGAAGAAGTCCAGTTACTGGTGCGTAAGATCGCCCGCCGGGAAGAACACCTGCGCACTCTCCGGGCGGAAGAAGGCCGGGCGCGCGAGATCCATCGCGCGCAGGTCCTGAGAGCCGGTGACCTGCAGAACGAGCTGGACACCGCGGCCGCCGCCTACCAGCAGCACATGGGCGAGAAGCCAGGCATCCTGGAAACCATCTTCACCCTGGGCGCCGCGCCACGTGAGTGGCGAACGCACCTGAGCCCGCTGAGCATGGCACTGGAGACCGCCCGGCAACGGTCCGCGTCCCACGCGGCCGAAATCGACCGCGTCCAGCGCCATCTGGCCAGTGTCCGGCAGGAGGCGGAGACAGCTGAACGGGATCTGGCAATGAAGACGTCGCGCAGGCGTTCCCTCGAGGCCCAGTGCGCCCAGGACCGCACGAGATACGGCAAGCACCACCCGGATGCCCACGCGTCCGTCGAGGACCGGGAGTTGCACGCCCCGTGGCTCGACCACGATCTCAGCAAGGCGCGTTCCGATCTCTTCCTCGCTGCCCTGGAGCTGCACCAGGACTTCATGGCCGCCACTGCCACCACCATGAGACAGGGACTGAGAGCAGCTTGCGAAGTGGTGGCGGGAGACCACCCGCGGAAACTGGAGCGGGAGAAACTGCGCGCCGCATGGCAGCTGTTCTTCCTGGTGGTGCCGCTGGTGTCATCAACCTTTGCGTCGCTGGGACGAATGTTCGGTGACGTAGGCCCCGAAGCATTCGGGTGGCTCCTCATCGACGAGGCAGGACAGGCATGTCCCCAGTTCGCGGTGGGAGCCATCTGGCGCGCACAGCGCGTTCTCGCGGTCGGCGATCCCCTGCAGCTGCAGCCGGTGGTCACGATTCCCCCGAAATCGCGGCGAGACATCGCTGCGGCGTACGGCGTCTCTGCGACGTGGATACCGCCCCGCGCCTCCGTTCAGACCCTTGCCGACCGAATCTCTCCCTACGGCACCGTTCTTCCGCAGGGCGAGCAGGACGTGTGGGTCAGTGCGCCGCTGAAGGTGCACCGGCGCTGCGACGACCCCATGTTCTCCCTGTGCAACCGCATTGCCTACAACGGGATCATGGTGAACGGGGTTCCAAAGCCCCGCGCCAAGGACGCAGCCGTCGACCCCTTCGAGGACACGGGGACGGGGCCGGCAGTCGCGTGGAGCTACTGGGCGGATGAGCCCGCGACCACCCCCGGAACACACCTGCAGATGGGGCAGGTCAAGCGGCTGGAGAAGGCGCTTGAGTATCTGGACGAGAAGGGCGTGGACCCGTCACGAGTGATTGCCATATCCCCGTTCCGTGATGTATCGAACCATCTGCGGCAGCTCGTGGACCGCAAGAAGTATCCCGGTCTGCAGGCGGGCACGATCCACACGGCTCAGGGCCGAGAGGCGGATGTCGTCATCCTGGTTCTGGGAGGAGATCCCGCAAGCCCGGGGGCCAAGGCCTGGGCGGCGTCAACCGTGAATCTGGTGAACGTCGCGGCCAGCCGCGCCAGGCGCCGGCTGTACGTCATTGGTGACCGTTCGGAGTGGTCCGGTCACCGATACTTCTCGGACCTGTCCGATGCCCTGAAGTGATCATCTGAACGGTCCCGGAGGAGGGCCAAGGCCACCGCGTCCGAGGAGAGCTTCTGCCACCGAAAGGCGCGCTGTCGGTGGCAGAACTTCCCCTGACGCGTCGGGCCCCCGTTGCGGGGCACCGCCGCAGGGTAGAACCCGCCCTCCGCAGTCCGGCTCGGCCCCCACCCGCGGAGCCGCCCCTACTCCCCCTCGAACGGCCACCCGTGGGCCGCGAGCATCGCGCGGATGCGCTCGATCTCCTCCGGCTTGGGCTCGTCCTCCGTGGCGCGCTGGATGGCGGCACGGGCGTCCGCCTCGGAGGGCGCCACCCCCTGCTCGCGGGCGTCGTGGGCGAGCTGGTCCGCGATCGCGGCCATGTCCTCATCATTGAGCTGCGGGCGCAGCACGGCGAGCACGGGCAGGTAGTCCTGCGCGGGTACCCCGTTGGGGTAGTCGGCGCGCAGCCAGTTCATCACCCGGGCCACGTAGCCCGGCTGCCGGGGTGGTTCGTCCTGGCTCGCGCCCACCAGGGGCCACCCGGCGCGCGCGAGGTCCGCGGCGACGTCGCCCAGCTGTTCCACGGAGGCCGCGGCGGGCCCCAGGAGGTCTCCCGCCGGGATGCCCAGGGTCTCGAGCAGCCGCTCGGTGCGGTAGGGGCCCACCGTGCGGGCCAGCAGCTCCGCGAGCGCCACGTGCTGCTCCGGGGGAACACCGTGGGGGTAGGCGGCGCGAATGTGGTCGAGTGCCGCATCGAAGGTCATCATCCGAACACCGAGATCCCTAGGTAGTGGTCCAAGCTCTTCCGGGTGATCCACAGGACCCCGATCACCACGGCGGCGAGCACGATGGCAAAGCACAGCACGGCGCCCGCGAGCGCCACGGCGTTCCTGCGCGCCGTGCCGTCCGGGCCCGGCGGCAGGGTGGCGCGGCTCCACAGGGCGATGCCCACCGTGAACAGCGCGGGCAGTCCGGCGCCGAAGCAGAGCCCGGCCAGCAGCACGGCGAGGGCAGATTCCGCCATCTGGGCGATCATGAGCGAGCCACCTCCTGGGTGTCGGCCCGGTCCGGGTCACCGGGGGCCACGGAGTGGGTGTTCTCGTCCCACTCGGCATTGACGTTGTGCCGGTCCACCTTCTGGTGCCGGGAGCGCAGGAAGATCACCGCGGACGCCGCCGCCAAGAGCAGGAAGATCACCACGGCTCCCGGCAACCCGCCCACGGCCCGGGCGATGATGAAGCACACCGCACCCACCACGGCCGCGGCGGGGAGGGTGAGCAGCCAGCCCACCACCATGCGCCCGGCCACGCCCCAGCGCACCCGTGCCCCGGGCTTGCCGACGCCCGAACCGAGGATGGATCCGGTGGCCACGTGCGTCGTCGACAGCGCCATGCCGAAGTGGCTGGAGGTGAGGATGATCGCGGCCGAGGAAGCCTCCGCGGCCATGCCCTGCGGCGGTTCGATCTCCACGAGTCCCTTGCCCAGGGTGCGGATCACGCGCCAGCCGCCCAGGTAGGTGCCGAGCGCGATGGCCACGGCGCACGTGACAATGATCCACGGCGGCAGCCCGTTGTCCTCGATTCCCTGGACGCTCAGGTTCCCGTGGGCGATCAGCGCGAGGGCAATCACGCCCATGGTCTTCTGCGCGTCACCCGTGCCGTGCGCGAGAGACACCATCGACGCTGTTCCCACCTGTCCCCAGCGGAAGCCGCGGTCCTTGTGACGGTTCGAGGCGGCGCGGCTGATGAGGTAGACGAGCGTCGTTCCCGCCGCGGCCACGCACCCAGCGATGAACGGGGCGAGGGCGGCGGGGACGAGGATTTTCTGGACCACACCGGACCAGTTGACCCCGGCGACGCCGAGCGAGGCCAGGCCGGCGCCGATCAGCCCGCCGAACAGCGCGTGCGACGAGCTGGAGGGCAGACCGAACAGCCAGGTGGCCAGGTTCCAGAGGATGCCGCCGATGAGTCCGGAGAAGATCAGCACCAGCGCGAGAGTGGGGTCCAGGCCGTGAACCAGTCCGCCGTCCGAGGTCTGGATGAGCAGGACGTCCTTGGTCACCGTGGTGGCCACCTCCACGGAGAGGAACGCCCCCACCAGGTTCAACACCGCGGACAGTGCAACCGCCGTCCTGGGTGAGAGCGCACCGGTGGCGATGGATGTTGCCATGGCGTTGCCGGTGTCGTGGAATCCGTTGGTGAAGTCGAAAGCCAGTGCGGTCACGACCACCAGGCCCAGGATCACCAGTTCAACTGTCATGCCTCCAGGATGACGCCCCCCGTCCCGCGCACCAAAACCGCCCCCGGGACGGCACTGGGACAGCACCGGGGTGCATGCGTCCGGCACGATCCGCCGCAGGGAAAAATCGCCCAGCGCGTCTGAGACCGGGCCCATAATGCGTTCATGACCTCTGACCCCCACCGTGATCCGGACCCCGGCGAGACCTGGCACGAACGCTCCCCGGCCACGGGAACCGGCGAGCTGCCCATCCTCAGCCCGCGCCCGGATCCGCAGACCCACCGGGGCTACGCCCACGGCACGGATCCGCGGCGGTGGCGGATCCTGGCCGTGCTGCTCGTGGCCATCTTCATGTCCCTGGTGGCCGTGAGCATCATCAACGTGGGGCTGCCCTCCATCCAGGAGGGACTGGGCGCCTCCGAGTCCCAGCTGCAGTGGATCCTCTCCGGCTACGCGCTGACCTTCGGTGTGGTCCTGGTGGCGGGCGGCCGCGCCGGGGACGTGTTCGGGCGTGGGTTCCTGTGGATGCTCGGGGTGGCCATCTTCACGCTGTCCTCGATCGCCGCGGGCCTGGCACCGGATCCCACCATGCTGATCGTGGCCCGCTTCGTGCAGGGTGTGGGCTCTGGGCTGCTCAACCCGCAGGGCGTGGCCATGATCCAGCAGTACTTCAAGGGCGCAGAGCGCGGGAAGGCGTTCGGAATGCTGGGCAGCGCTGTGGGTGTCTCCGTGGCCATCGGCCCCGTCCTGGGAGGTCTGCTGATCCAGACGGGCGGCGCGGCCGAGGGCTGGCGGTGGCTGTTCATGGTGAACGTCCCCGTGGGCGTCGTCGCGCTCGTGCTCGCGTTCCTCTGGTTCCCCCGCCCGCTGCTGCGCGGGCCCGAGGGCACCACCATCCGCCACGCCCTGCGGGAGATGGACCCCACGGGTGCGGTGCTCCTGGGCATCGCGCTGCTCGCCACCCTGCTCCCGTTCATCGAGGCCGGCTCCCCCGGCACGAGCCCGTGGGTGTGGGCCCTGCTCGCGGTCGCCGCCATGTTCCTGGCCCTGTGGATCGCGTGGGAGAAGCACTTCAAGGCCTCTGGGCACCAGCCCATGGTGGACCTGGACATCTTCAGGGTCAGCAGTTTCCTCAACGGCACCCTGCTGATCTCGCTGTATTTCCTGGGCATTACGAGCGTGTGGGTGCTTGTCACCCTCTACATGCAGAAGGGGCTCGGCCACACCGCGCTGGCCGCCGGTTGCGTGGGCCTGCTCAATGCCTTCGCGAGCGCGGTGGCCTCCAACCTGGCCGGCAGCCGCGTGAACCGGATGGGCCGCAAGATCGTGGTGCTCGGCATGCTCAGCGTGGTCGTGGGCCTGCTGCTGAGCATGGCGGTGATCCTGCTGCACGACTCTTGGCACATCAGCGAGTGGTGGCTCGTGCTCACCCTGGGCTTCGTGGGTTTCGGCCAGGGCGCCGTGGTGAGCCCCAACCAGACACTCACGCTCGCGGAGGTGCCACTCGAGTACGCGGGCAGCGCCGGTGGCGTGATGCAGACCGGCCAGCGCGTGGGCACCGCCGTGGGCATCGCCATGATCACCGCGGTGGCGTACGGAGTGATCGCCGGCCAGGGCTGGTCCGTGGGCATCGCGGCGGGACTGGGCGTTGTGGTGCTCGTGGTGCTCCTCGCCCTGGCCGTGGCCCTGCGGGACATGCGCCACCGCGCCCGGCAGGACTCTCGCGCCTGAGTCACGGCGCGCACACCACGACACCTCCGGAGCGCTCGCCCCCCCGGTGGGCCCACGCTCCGCACTGTTCCGGTGGTACGACGACGCCGCCGCGCCCTCCCTGCCTCGGCCCCCGGCGGGCGGGGTCCATGGAACGTAGAGGTGGCGCGGCGGTGTCGTGAGCGGGGGCTCTGAGTGGGTCAGCCCTTCTTGAGGGTGATCTGCCAGCTGGCGTCGCCCTTCTCCACGAAGTCGGTGACCTCGTGGCCGTCCGTGGCCGCCCACTGCGGAATGGCCTCGGTGGCCTGGGTGCAGTCGAAGTCGATCACCAGGTGCTCACCGGTCTGAAGGGTCTGCATGACATCCTTGGCCTCGATCAACGGGAACGGGCACACGGCACCGAGCGAGTCCAGGGCATAGTAGCCGTCCCCCAGGCCTGTGAGCTTCTTCGATGGTGCACCTGCCGGGTCCTTGACCATGAGCGCGGCGGGTGCCGCGGCGAAGCCCGAGATCACGTTCGCACCCGAGGTGCGGGGAGCCCCCGCGGTGGGAGCGGCGTCGATCGAGTTGTCGTCCGGTGCGGTGGCGCCCACCGTGTGGTCCAGGCTCTGAGCAGTGGAGTAGGTGCCGTCTTCGCCGGTGGCGGGCTGCGTAACGGTGGGCTTGAGCCAGATCCTGGTGGCCACGGCCACGCCGAGGGCGATGAACAGCAGCGCGACCCAGCCCTGGAACGTGAACAGGCTGGTCTGGACCATGCCGTTGCCCACTGTGCAGCCACCGGCCAGGGCCGCACCCACACCCATGAGCAGACCGCCCGCGATGGAGCGCACCGTGGTGGTGGCGTCCGGCACGCGCACGCGGAACTCACCCGTGGACTTGGCGGCGATGAACGAGCCCACCAGGATGCCGAGCACGAGCATCACACCCCAGTCCAGCTTCCCGTCCGCTCCGGTGACCAGGAAGTTCAGCAGGTTGGCGGTGGGGGTGGTGATGCCCAGACCGTCGTTGCGGCCGGTCGCGGCGGACAGCGGCCACGCGATGACGCCGATCAGACCCACGAGCGCGCCGGCAGTGTAGACGTGCAGGGGCTTCTTCCATGCGGGACGGCCGTTCAGCCGTGCGGGCTTCACGGTGTTCTTCTCGCGGTTGAGGAAGTGGCGCACCATCACACCGGTGACCGCTGCCAGGACGATCACGAACAGCCACGGGGAGACGCCCAGGGCACTGGGGATGGTGGTGAGCCCGGTGTCCCACTGCTTCATGCCGGAGTTGAAGCCCTCGAGCACGCCGGTCTTCATGGCGGACGCGGACAGCGCGTACATGGCCAGCGCGATCCACGAGCCCACGAGGCCCTCGCCGGAGCGGTACCACGTGCCGGAGGCGCACCCGCCGGCCAGGATGATGCCGATGCCGAACATGAATCCGCCCACGATGACCGCGAGGGGCGCGAAGGAGGGGTAGTTGGGGGAGATGACGCCGGCGGAGGTCAGGGCGGTGAGACCGATGGCGTGCACGGAGATCACCACGAGCAGCGCGGCGAAGGTCCGCCACGACTTCTGCAGGAAGATGTCCCGCAGCATGCCGGTGACGCAGAAGCGGCCGCGCTGCAAGACGATGCCCAGCAGCGCGCCGATGACAAGTCCGGTGAGGATCATAGGTGAGTACCAGTTTCCCGCGCACCGGGAAGAGGGCGCGTTCGGAAGAAGGGAGGAGGAGATGAGGGATCGAAAAAGACTCCGTATACTCAACTCCTCACCGGGGGCAACGTCCAGGTTGTCGTCACAAAGTGTCACACTTCCTGGAAACGCCCCAAAGTACCTACTCGTGAGGTATTAGCGACATTGCGTCACGTTGCCCGGCGCGATACCGCCCGCAGCGCCCCGACGGCACCCTCCCCCGCCCGACTCACGGACATGGGCACCTGCCCGAAGACCTCCCGCGGGATCGGGGTCCGGCACAGCTGCGCGGTCCGCTCCGCGTCCCAGTCCACGAGCACGAACCACTCATCGCCCTCCCGCACGACTTCCCGCACGGCGCCCGTGGCGCACAGCTCCTGCCGCTGGGACAGGTAGGCCCAGATGGTGTCCCCCGCCGTCATGGTTCGGTAGCCCGTGCGCAGGCACCACCGATCCGCGGGCTGCGAGCGCCCGATCGCCTCCCACACCGCCGTGGCGTCCTCGCGGGTGCGCCAGTCGGCGGGCATGTGCGGCCCGTGAGCGGCCGGGTTGATGGGAAGCAACCAGTGGGTCTCCGCGGTCATTCACGCGCCTCGCGATTCGGTCGTGGCGTTCGACGACGCGTCCTGCCCGGTCCCGGCGTCACACTCGGCGGCATCGCCGGAGGCTCGCCCGGCGTCGGCGTCGCGCTCCTCCGGCGACGACGCTCCCAGCAGCGCGTCGTACCCCTCCCGGAAGGTGGGGTAGCGCCACCGGGATCGAGGAACCAGGGAGTGCACGAGCGCCCCGTCGATGATCTTGCCGAGCGGCCCCTCTCCCGCGGGTGAGTTGTCCGGGGGCACCTCGACACCCAGCCGCGCCGCGAGGTGCGTGACGACGTCACCCAGCTGAGCGGCGTCATGATCCACGGCGTGCAGCAACCGCGGCGGCTCGGGAGCGTCGAGCACGGTGGAGAGGACCGTGACGAGATCGTCCCGGTGGATCCTGTTGGTCACGCGCCGGTGGGTGACAGGCGTGGCCGTGCGGACCCGCTCGATCAGGGACGTGCGGCCGGGCCCGTAGATTCCCGCGGGGCGCACGATGACCAGGTCCGGGAAGAGATCGGCAGCGAGCTCCTCCGCGGCGAGCAACACGTGGGCGGTGGCGCGCTGAGGGTCGGGCGGGGTGGCCTCGGTGACGACCTCACCGTCGGTGCCGCTCAGGACGCCCGTGGAGGACACGAGCACCACGCGCGGCGCGGCGTCGGACGGCAGGGCCAGGTGCAACCCGCGCAGCGCACCCAGGTAGGTGCGTTCGTAGGCGGTCGCGTCGCGGCCGTCGGCGGTGAGGGTGACCACCACGGCGTCGGCCACGGGAAGGACGGCCTCCCCCGGGTCGGTGAGGTCCAGAGAGACCGGCTCGAGGGGCTCGGGCAGCGCGTCCGCGCGGCGCCGCACGCCCACCGCGCGCACTCCGCGTTCGGCGAGGCGCAATCCCAGGGCGGTCCCCACGTCCCCGCAGCCGGCCAGGAGCACTGTTGCAGCGGAATCATTCATGGCACCAGCCTGTCATGTCCGCGCGACGGCGCGTGGCCCGGCTCGGTAAGGGAAAGGAACGGTGCCATGACCGGGCAGAACCCGATCCATCACCCCCCTTATTATTTGGCCCCCCGGCATCTACGGTGGAGGTACCCAGCCCTGCTTCACCGCCACTTGCTCAGCAGAGCAGAACGGAGATCACACCATGATCATGAAGACCCTGCACGACGCCGGTATCCGCTCCGAGTACGCCTACACCGCAGGCATGGGCTCGATCGCCCTGTCCTTCGTGTCGTGGGGAATCTCGCGTCTCAAGAGCGACGACTCCAAGGCCCAGTCGGACCGCTGGGGCATCTTCGTGGGCCACTGGGCGCCCACCTTCATGAGCGTGGGCCTGGCTCTCGCCCAGTACGAGCAGACCCTCGAGAACAAGAAGAAGTAGCCACCGACCCCCAGCCACTCGGCGCAGAAGAACCGCCCCGCACCTTCGTGGTGCGGGGCGGTTCGCCTGTCAGCGGCTGCCCGGTGCGGTGCTCAGTGCCCGTAGCCCTGGGACTGCTCCTCCGTGCCGGCCTGCTCCTCGAAGAACTCCTGCTGCTCCTGGGTGTTCGCCTGCTCGGCGGCCTTCTGGCGCTGCTCGTCGGTGTCCACCTGGCTGACCGACTCGGTGTTCTCGTCCTGTGGGTTCTTGCCCATGGCTGCGCTCCTTCGCGGTTGCGTGGTGCGCCGCCCCGAGCTCCGCGGCCCGGACGACGGCGCCGTGCCCCGAGCATCCTCACCTCACCGGGTCGTGTCAATGGGGCGATGCCGCCCGTTCGTCACGAGGCGTCCGAGAGCGCGCGCTGCACCCACGCCGTCACGGGCCCAGGGGCCCACGCACCCACACCGTGGATCTCCCCCACGGGTCGGGCACCCCGCAGGGCGTTGGTCACGAACACCTCCGACGCCCCAGCGATGTCCGTGAGAGCGATGTCTTGTTCACGGACCTCGTACCCGGCGGCCCGAAGGATCGGGAGCACCCGGGCGCGCATCACCCCGGGCAGGATCCGGCCGTCAACGGGCGGGGTGGTGACCACACCACCGCGCACCACGAACACATTTGCACGCCCGGTCTCCAGCACCGTGCCACCCTGGTCCATCAGAAGCGGGTCACACACCGGGGACCACGGACCGGGTGTCGTGTTCAGGGCGCGGCGGTCCGCCCACTTGTGGCGGCCCCACCCGCCGGGCACCACCACCGGGTGCAGCACCCACGGATCCACGGGAGGGGCCGCGCCGGGAGGGTTCAGCGGGGCGTGGGTCATCTCGAGACACAGACTCCCAGCGTCCGGAACTGCCGTGACCCGCAGCCGGTGCGGGCCATCCAATCCGGCAGCACGCTGGAGGACCTGCTCCGCGAGCGCGCCCGGCAGCTCATGGGAGAAGCACGCCCGCACGCTGCTCCCGAGCCTTGCCAGGTGCTCCACCAGCTGCTCGGGGCGCCCCTCGCGGACGAGCATCGTGGTGAAGACCCCCAGGGAGGGGTCGGGGGTCGAGCGGATCACGGGCGCGTCCCGCAGCGAGGCTGCCGCGCGCGACAGTGCCCCACCGCCTCCCACGCACGCCGGGGTCGCCACCTCCGAGGACTCCGCGTGCTCACGCCACTCCCGGGACAGCTCGGGCCCGAAGCGGGCGCCGACCGCATCCAGCAGCGGGGCGGCCTTCACGAGGGTCTCGAACGCCTCCCCGTCCGGGTCCGAGTCAGCAACGATCCCGCCGCCCACACCCAGGCGCACCGTGGCGCCCGAGAACTCGAAGGTACGGATGGCCACGTTCATGGCCAGCCCCGCCACGGGACTCGCGTACCCGATCCCACCGGTGTAGACGCCTCGTGCGGTGGTTTCCAGGGCGTTGATGATCTCGGTGGCTCTGACCTTCGGCGCCCCCGTGCACGAACCGGGCGGGAACGTGGAGCGCAGGAGGGCGGCGTCGTCGAGCCCGGGGCGCAGCGTGCCGTGGACATCCGCGACCAGGTGGTGGACGCCCGTGTGCGGCTCCACGCGCGGCACGGCGGGGCTCAGGACGGAGCCGGGGACGCACACGCGGGAGAGGTCGTTGCGCATGAGGTCCACGATCATCACGTTCTCGGCGCGGTTCTTGGCGGAGGCGTGCAGCTCGCGGGGGTCCGAGTCCGCGGGCGCGGTGCCCTTGATCGGGGACGTGAGCACGGCGGTGCCCGTCCGACGCAGGTAGAGCTCGGGCGAGAAGCTGGCCACCGCGCCGCCCGGCACGCGCAAGAACCCGGCGAAACGCGGCCGCAGCCGCTCGTACCCGGTGCAGAACAGGTCCAGTGGGTCACCGTCGAATGCCGCTGTGAGCTCTCGGCAGATGTTCGCCTGGAAGATGTCCCCGTCCCGGATGTGCGCCAGCGCGCGCCGCGCCGCCTTGGCGTGGGCCGCGCCGGTCACGGCGGCCTCGAACGGCCCGCACCGGTACGAGCGCGGCGCGGGCGCCCCGGACGAGGACGCCGGGCCGGCCCCGAGCGCCCGCTCCACCGCCGCGATCGTCTCAGCCACCCGGGCAGGGTCCGCACCGGGCAGGGACTCACAGAACCAGCGCTCCGCCGCGCTGTCGTGCACCAGGACGTGGTCGTAGCGCGCCAGGTGGTGCTCCGGCAGACCGCCCGAGTGCGGAGGTGCGGGCGGGAGCGACTCCAGGCGACGTGAGAGCTGGTACCCCAGATAGCCGAGCCACCCGCCGCCGAAGCGGGCGGGATCGGCGGCGGGTGGCTCGGCGCAGGGGCGAGCCAGAACGCAGAGATCGTGCCGGTTCCCGCCCGTGCTGGGCGGGGCGGCACGCGCCACGGCGGGAGGATCGTCGTCGTCCGCGGAACCCAGAGCGGCGAACGGGTCCTCGTCCGCACCGAGCACGCGCGCGGGCCGGATACCGATCACCGCGTCCCCGTGCATCCAGTCCCCGAGCAGCGCCGCGAGACCGGGTTCAGCATGCAGCGCGCGCAGCATCTGCACGGGTCTCACGCGATGCGGCAGAGGGTGTCGGGGCACGGTTTCCTCTCGTGGGGCGTCGGGGAGCAGCTCGGACGCGGCCATGATATGGAGAGGAACCGCCACGCAGAGCAGCGGAGCGGTTCCTCGACGACGGTCACAGTGCCGCGCAGCCACGCGGCGAGGACGTCACTCAGATCTTGACGACCATCTTGCCCTTGTTCGCGCCCTTCATCATGTCCAGGAACGCGTCCACGGCGTGGTCGATGCCCTCCACCACGGTCTCATCGTGGGCGACCTTGCCGGAGGTGAACCACTCACCCATCCGCTGGCGGTACTCCTGGGCGACGTCAGTGTGGTCACCCATGGTGAAGCCCTCCAGCATGAGGGAGTTCTTGATGATGTTGCCCATGTTGTCCGGGCCGCAGGGGCGCTCGGTGGAGTTGTACTGGCTGATCGCGCCGCACACGGCCACACGGCCGTGACGGTTGAGCACGTCCAGAGCCGCCTCCAGGTGGTCGCCGCCCACGTTGTCGTAGTACACGTCCACGCCATCCTCACCCACAGCATCGGCCAGCTGCTCACGGATGGGGGCATCCTTGTAGTTGAGCACCTTGTCGAAGCCGTACTTCTCGGTGAGCATCCGGGCCTTCTCATCCGAGCCGGCGGAACCGATCACGTAGGAGGCGCCCAGCAGCTTGGCGATCTGACCCGCGGTGGAGCCCACGGCGCCGGCGGCACCGGAAACGAATACGCGGTCCCCCTCCTTCAGCCCGGCGATGCGGGTGAGCCCGGTGTACGCAGTCATCCCTGTCATGCCCAGCACGCCCAGGTACACGGACAGCTCGGCGTTGGGCAGCTCCTCAACCTTGGTGAACTCCTTGGCAGATCCCTGGGCGAGGTCGCGCCAGCCGTACTGGTGCAGCACGGGGGTGCCCTCGGGGAGATCCTCGGAGCGGGACTCGACCACGCGGCCGATGGCGCCGCCGGTCATGGTCTCGTTCAGGGCGAACGGCGGGACGTAGCTCTTTTCGTCCCGCATGCGCCCGCGCATGTACGGGTCCACGGACATGAACTCGTTGCGCACGCGCACCTCTCCGTCCTGCAGCTCCGGCAGGTCCACGGTGACGGTGCGGAAGTTCTCGTGCTCGGGCCACCCCTCGGGGCGGGAGACGAGCTGAATTTGGGTGCTGGTGGAATCGGTAGTAGCCATGTCGCCATGGTGGCATGCACAAACGTTTGCCACAGCAAGGATTCGCGCCCAGCGGACGCTACCCCCGGTTGCTCGTCACATGGGGCAGCCCAGGAGTAATTTACGCACCCCACGGTGATCGCCGACGCCGCACGGACCGGCTCCCGGGGGCGCCCCGCGCGCGGCTCAGCCCTGACGAGCCTTCATGCGCCGATTCTTCCTGTTGATCACATCGGTCTTGCCCCGGCGGCGGACCACCTGCGAGCCGGGGATCTGCTTGAGGGAGCGGAGCGAGGTGCGAACCTTCACGGAACCTCATGGTTGCGAACAATTATCATTCAGGAGAGCATCACGGAGCATCGGTAGCCACAGCCCGCTGCACCGGTTCGCTCCGCTGGGTCGCCAGGGGGAGATTCAGCGTGACGGTGGTGCCTTCCCCCTCCACCGACTCCAGGGCCACGGACCCCCCGTGCTGCTCCACGATGGTGCGCATGATCACGAGCCCCAGTCCCGTTCCGGGCACCTGCTGGGCCGTGGCGTTGGAGGCCCGGGTGAAGCTCGTGAAGAGGGACCCCACCTCTTTCTCGGGAATACCCATCCCGGTGTCCGTGCACGTCAGGCGGACTCCCGTGCCATCGGGCGTGCCTTCCAGCGTCAGCGAGACGGCACCGTGGGGCGGGGTGAACTTGATGGCGTTACCCACCACGTTGGTGACGGCCCGCTCCAGACGGTCCCGGTCCCCGAACACGGGCCACGAACCGTCCGTGTCCACGTGGACGGTCACCTCGCCCGCCGCGGCCTGGGGAACGAGATTGGTGACCACCCCGGACACGCACTCTGCGAGGTCCATCACACGGTGGCGCGCCGAGCGGTTCTCCTGGTCCTGGTCCAGCTTGTTGATCAGCAGCAGGTCCTCGATCAGCAGCCGCAGCCGTTCCGTGTTGCGCCGCACCACTTCCAGCACGCGGGCCTGTTCCGGGCCGACACTGCCGAAGTCCCCGTCCTGGAGCATCTCCACATAGCCGCTGATGGACGTGAGCGGGGTTCGCAGCTCGTGGTTGGTGGTGGAGACGAACACGGATTTCTGGCGGTTGAGCTCCGTGAGCTGCTCCAGGGTGCGCTCCCGCTGCTCCACCACGTCCCGGGCCTCGCGGGTGAAGGCGTTGAAGGACGCGGCGAGATCCACCACCTCCAGAGCGCCGTGGGAGGTTTCCGCGACGGCGTCGTGATCGCCCGCGCGCTGCCTCGCCACCGTGCACTGCAGCGCGAGCAGCGGCGCCCCGAGGGCGCGGTCCGCGCGGCCCAGGGCGAGGAACGCCACCGCGATCGACAGCATCGCGGCAGTCACCACGGCGGCCGCGGCCAGGGTCATGGACCGGTTCAGATCCGCTCTGCGCTGCTCCCGCAGGCGGGAGGCGTCCGCCCGGACGTCCTCCAGTGTACCGAGGGCCCGGTCCATGGCGGATGTCGTAGTGGGCAGGTCCAGAGATTTCCGCGGGGTGTCCCTCCCTGGTTCCCGAGTGAGGCCGAGCCACGTGTCCACGGACTCGTTCAAGGACCGCAGCTGCGGCAGCCGCCCGGCCGCCACCTCACCCAGGACGTCCTGGGCTGCAGTGAGGTCCGCAGTGGCCTCAGCGTACTCCCGCGCGAAAGCCTGGTCTCCGCTGACCGAGTAGCCCCGCGCGGCCGTCTGGGCGCGCAGCAGCGTGGCCTCCACCTGGTGCGTGGCATCCATCAGGGGTGTGATGGTGGTGCGCGTGGCGGTCACGTTCAGCTGCACCGTGTGCAGTCCCCACAGTGCGGTGGCGCCGGTGAAGAGCAGTGCGAGGCACAACAGGGCGAGCACGTGCAGGAGGATGGCGCGCACCCCGCGGTGGCGGACACCGTCCCGCACGCGGGTCACTGCCGGGAAGCGGGCGCTCATCCGTCCACCTCCGTGAAACCCGAACGGGTCATGGTGCCCCACTGCTGGCGGCGCCCCAGCAGGGAGGCCACCCAGCCCTCCATGCGCCACCACGCCGTGAGCTGGCGGTAGCCCAGGTTCTCCAGGACCACCGCGCCCAGCGTGATGCCCAGGTCCCGCCAGCGGGGGTACTTGTGGTAGCTCAGCTCCTCGATCGTCACGGCCGCGAGGGTCACGATGATCGCGTACGCGTAGGCCACGAGCATGAACAACAGGAAGTACTGCCAGGACACGAGTCCCAGCGCGAAGCCCAGGGCGATCAGTACCAGCCCGGCGAGTTCCAGCAGCGGGGCGATCAGCTCGAAGAGCCAGTAGTACGGAACCGCCACGAGACCCAGCCGGCCGTAGCGGGGGTTGAACAGCATGTCCCGGTAGGCCCACAGGGTCTCCCACAGACCCCGGTGCCAGCGCGCCCGCTGCCGCCGCAGCACGGGCAGGGTGCTGGGGACCTCCGTCCAGCAGATGGGCTCCGTGAGAAAGGTGACGCGGTAGGGCCGGCGCTGCCTGCGGAGGGTCCGGTGCAGACGCATCACCAGTTCGAAGTCCTCACCGATGCTCGAGGCGTCCAGGCCTCCCACCGCCACGAGAGCATCCCGGCGGAAGACACCGAACGCGCCGCTGATGAGTAGCAGCGCGTTGATCCGGGACCAGCCTGCGCGTCCCAGGTGGAAGGCTCGCAGGTACTCCATCACCTGGATGTCCGCGAGCGGCGTGCCCGGCATGCGCACCTCCAAGACACGGCCGCCCTTCACGCGGCACCCGTTGACGGCGCGGATCACTCCCCCGGCGGCGACCGTGGAGATCGGGTCCTCGATGAAGGGCCGGGACACCGTCAGCAGCGCCCCGGGGTCCAGGATGGAGTCCGAGTCCACGAACAGCACCAGGTCCTCGCGGGCCAGGTTGATGCCCACGTTGATGGAGTCGGAGCGGCCCGAGTTGCGCTTGTGCACCACGGTCAGTCGGGTCCGCCCGTCCCGTGGGACGTGAATGCTGGCCGGTGCCTCCCGCACCGGAACGTCCTCGGGCATCTGCCGGGACACCGGCACCAGGTCGAAGGCCCGGCGCAGCACCTCGAAACCATTGTCGGTGCTGCCGTCGTCCACCACGATCACCTCGTGGCGCGGGTGCTGCAGCGACAGGAAGGACTCCACGGCCACGCGGATGCCGACCTCCTCGTTGTGCATGGGTGCCACCACGCTGATGCCGGGCATGGTGCGGGAGTGCATGAGCTCCTCCCGCCCCGCGAACGGGATCCGGCGGCGGTAGGCCACGAAGTCCACCGCCGCCAGGACGATCATCACCAGGTAGGACGTGTTGATCAGCAGGAAGTAGATCAGCACCGGCACCGCAATGAACGCCAGGATCCCGGCCACAGCGCCGCGCAGCAGCTCAAGCCACTCCACGGCCGGCTCCTCTCATGGCGCTCAGCTGCAGCGCGTAGTGGGCGGGGTGCACGGCAGGGGTGTCCCCGTCCAGGGCGCCCAGCAGCCGCTCCCGCCCGGCAGGGCCCAGTTCGGTGAGAGCCACCGCGGCCCGCTCCGCCAACCGGGGCCGGGTGTCCTCGACCAAGGGGCCCAGGGCCGCCACGGAGGAGGGCAGACCCAGCCGTTCGAGGGACTCCACGGCGGCGAGCGCCACGCTCTCGTCCCGGTGGCGGGCGAGCTCGGACAGGACGGCGAGGTCCTGCGCTCCCCCCACCCATCCCAGGGCGCCGACGAAGGCGGTGAGGGCCCGGGGGTCGGTCTCCTGTGCCAGGCGCTCACGCACGACGGGAGCGGCACCTGGCACGGGGCGCACTCCGATCACAGTTGCCGCCACGTGGCGCACCGCCGGGTCCGGGTGCAGGGTGGCCTCCTCGATCACGGGTGCCGCTGCGTCGTCGAAGGCGCACAGGGACTCCACGGCCACCCAGCTGGGCAGTCCGCGGGGACGACGCCGCGGCGCCACCGCGCGCAGCACGGCGCGGGCCGCGGAGCCGTCGCCGAGCAGCGCCAGGGCACGGGCGGCGGCAACCACCACGTCCGCGGAACGGTCCTGGAGCAGGGGCAGGAGCCGGGGCGCGGACTCGCGAGCGCGCATCAGCCCGAGGGTCCAGGCGGCGTGGGCACGGCGCACCGCGCTGTGGGAGGAGAGCCCCGCGATGGCCCACTCGGCGCGTCCGTGGGCGTCGAGCACCCGGGCCAGAGCACGGGCGGGCTCCCCCCTGACCTTGGAGAGCATCGCGGAGACGGCGCGGTCCACCACCGGTACGCGGCGCCGGGGCACCGCGGTCAGGCGGCGCAGGGCGGAGGCGTCGTCGTCCTCACCGGACGCGACCTCGAGCATTGCGGGGCGCAACTCACCGAGCAGCTGCGCGTCCCGGCGTTCACGCCACTGCCGGCCTGCACGCGTTCCCAGGACGGTCGCGAGGAGCAGTGCCGCGGCCCACACCAGAACCCACAGCACCCAGGACAGCAGCTGCGCGGAGACCACCGTGGGGGTCGCCACTGCGGGTCATCGCCCCCGGCCGAGGAGGCTGTTCACACGGTGCAGCAGCTCACGGGGGCTGAAGGGCTTGGTGACGTACTCGTCCGCACCGGTGTTGTACCCGTCGTCCACGTCCGCGTCCCTGGCCCGGGCGGTCAGCAGGACCACTTTGAGGTGTTTCAGAGCCTCGGTGGCACGGATCTGGCGCAGCACGTCCAGTCCGCTGAGACCGGGCATCATGACGTCCAGCACCACGACGTCTGGGATGCCGTCCTCCAGCGCGCTCAGCGCAGCGGTGCCATCCTCCACCGCCCGGACCTCGTATCCCGCCTGCTGCAGTTTGAAGACCACGAGGTCGCGAATGTCGGGGTCGTCGTCCGCAACGAGGACGGACGGGTGTTCAGGGCTCACGAGGGCGCTCCGTGTGTCTGGGGGGATGGACACGCTCCGAATCCGCGGCAGCGGAGGAGATGAAGCCAAGAGTATTCGAAAACATGCAGGTTGGCGGGAGATGACGCTTGGTGCGGTGAAATCAGCCGCGGGGCTTCATCTCCTTCTCCACGACCCACTTGTGGTTGGTCATGGTCATGCCGTCCGCCTCGTAGTCCACCATGTAGACCGTCTGGGTGGTTGAGGAGGCAACGGTGCCCGTGGCGCCCTTCATGCCGGGCATGTGGTCCGCCTCGATGGTGACCTCGGTCCCGTCCGCGAGGCGCTCGGAACCGGCACCCTGGAGTTCCTCCTGGACGACCCACTTGTGGTTGGTGACCTCGGGTCCGCCGTCCGTGGGGGTGTAGTTCACGGCGTAGGCCACGGTCTTGTAAGCGCCCACCACAGTGGCCGGGGCGCCCTTCATGCCCTCCATGTGGTCGGCGGTCAGCGTGACCTGCGTGCCCACCGGGTAGGTGGGCTTCTCCGCGGCGGTGATGCCCTCCGGGGCGGGGCCACCGTCCATGGCGTGCATGTGCTCGTGCCCGCCCTGGCTCGCACTGGGCGTGCCACTCGCGGAGGACGACGTCGCCTGGCTCGTCGCGCTGGAGGTCGCGCTGGTCTCGTGGCCCTCGTGGGCGGACTGGTCCGCGGAATCGGAACCGGCGGAGCAGGCGGTGGCGGTCACCAGGATGGCGAGACCGGCGAGGGTGAGGGGAAGTCGACGCATGGGAAAGGATCCTTTCTGCGGGCCCGCCCGGGTTGCTGGACCCCGGTACGGGCGGGTTTCTGGTGGGAGTGCGCGGTGGCAGCGGGGCCCCGCTGCACTGGTTCCCTACAAGAGGGTACCGAGGGACGCGACGAAGCCGCCCAGCATGAACGCGCTGATGCCGTACGCCAGGGGGCGGTTGTCCATGGGGCCGCCGCCGGAGGCGTGGTGGGTGATGGCGTGGCCCTTGCCGCGGCGCAGCAGGGCCTTGTTCACCGGGTATGCCGCGAAGTACGCGATCACGAGGGACAGGGCCATGGAACCCCAGAACAGGGCGTCCAGCAGGCCGGCGTCCATGGCGCCGGGGACCAGCCACATGACGAGGTTGTCCACGACCTCCATGGTGAGGATGGAGACGGTGTCCGTGGCGGTGCTGGTGACGTTGCCCCACCCGAACACGGTGGCCAGGATCAGGCCGAGGATCTCGCCGATGGAGCAGCCGGTGAGGCAGTGGAGGGTGGCGCTGGCGGCCATGTCGGACATGTCGTGGCCTGCGTGGTTGGAGGGGGTGTGGTCGTGCAGTCGTGGCCCGAGAGGGAGTCCGAGTGATCGGTGGGGTGGGTGGTGGCGGGCGTGTTCATGCCATCGACTATATACCCTGGGGGGGTATTATTGATATGGATTTCTTTACATGCATTGATCGGGTGCTGGCACAGCCATCTCTACACTGGACAGGTCGCAGTCGGTTGCATGAACCTATTCATACCTCAAGGCGGTTTCACATGACATCCCCTGATGCTCGCCCCACCGAAGTTCCCACGTGGCCGGAGCTCCTGAGGCCCGTTTTATCGGTCATGACATCCGGGGAAAACCTGCACCGCAAGGACATATTTGATCGCGCCGCCGAAGCCGCCGGATTGAGCGACTCCGCCAAGAGTGAACAGCTGAACACGGGCAGCCTCCGATATGAACAGCGCATGCAGTGGGTGTTGAGCCATTTATCCCGCGCAAACCTGGTGGATCGCCCTGCGCGGGGGTACTACCGGCTCAATGATGCGGGACGGGCATGGACCAAGGAACATCCGAGAGGCATGACATTCAGAGAGGCCAACCAATACTTCAAGCCGTTCTGGAGCCCGGAGGTCTCGAAGCAGCCGAACAGCACGACAACGCCAAAGGTGGCAGAGCTAGAACCCCTTGAAAAAATCGACGAAGGGATTAATCAGCTTACGGCCGAGACAGCGGAAGATCTCTTGGAACGCCTGCGCGGCACCCACCCCGATTTCTTTGAGGAGGCGGTTGTGCAGGTGCTTCTGAAAATGGGGTACGGCGGGGCGGACAAACGAGGGCGCCGCATTGGCGGGTCTGGAGACGGGGGTGTAGACGGGGTCATCGACCAGGACCCCCTGGGCCTCGATCAGATTTACATCCAGGCCAAGCGCTACGCAGAGAAGAACACCGTAGGCCGGGAGGCAATTCAGGCCTTCGTGGGCGCACTTCATGGCAAGGGCGCAACGAAGGGCATCTTTATCACCACAAGCACATTTACTGCGGGCGCGAAAGACTACGCCGCAGTAGTCCCCTCTCGCCCCGTCCTCATCGATGGCGAGCGCCTGGTGGCCTTGATGCTCAAGTACCGGGTGGGAGTGCAGGTGAGGCAGACCTTTGATGTCTTAGCCGTAGACGAGGATTTCTTCGAATAGCGATCCCCGCACATCCGCCGCCGCTGAGATGCAGCTCACGCCCGGCCTCCCGAACCTTTACTCACCGTAATAGGGGCTCTTCGCAGTTGAGGGGGTGGGTGGTTGAGCGCGTTGATGCCGGGGTAGGGGTCGAGGTCTCCCGAT
>NZ_JAVKPY010000038.1:0-1089 GCF_040981035.1 Kocuria sp. CPCC 205297
CGCGGAAGTCTGAGCTTTGTAAAGCTTGATTTATTTGAATGTATGAGGTCGGGTTGGATGTGGCCGCAAGACCTGGCTAGCCTTATGACTTCCGAACCCCTGCCCTAATATAATCCTGATCGGCTTTTTGGTCGGGGGTATGAACCAATCGAGCTCTAGGGAAAACTAGAGTTTAAGCTCACTAGGTTGAACCAGAAACACACACAGCTGAGAATTCTGGGGCGAGTTGAGTTCGGTGAGGTCCAGTGGATGTGGCCGTCAGACCACCTGAGGCCTCTCACTTCCCCGACAGGAGGAATACTCTTTACTGCCAGGCAAGGGCCGGATGAGTGTCTCTAGTTTCTTAGAAGGCTTACAGCGTAGTCGCGACGTGGGTTAGGATTCCGTCCGAGTGTCCGCGCGCCCCTCTTGAGATTGAGATCACGCGGTGACTTGCATAAGCAGAACACGAGTCGCACGTCCTTTGTGGACACGCGGCGGTTGCCTGGACGAGGGTCTTGGCAGTTTGCGCAGCGCGAGACGCTGAGCCCACCCTCGCCTGTCTATAAAAGACGAACCACCAAGACCGAACTACCTACCTCCAACCACCAACTCGCCCTCCTCCTGACCTCAGGAAAAAAAACAATGCCTCCCAAAGTTACTGTTGTCTGCACCAACCAGGGCAAGGAGATCGGTGGCGGCAACCACTACTGCATCATCTGCCGCGCCCCCGCTCCCACCACCCCCCCCAGTAAGTGAAAATAATCCTCTTCGCACAACACGACTCCTGCAGAACGACTCGACTGACCCAAGATTCCACTTTTACTTTGACGCTCCCAGCCTGAATTCTCCTCCCGCCTGAGGCTCCTGCATCCTGCAAACTTACTTTGGCCTTTCTGGAACTCTTTTTTTTTTTTCTCCGAGCAAACCGTAGGTCTCTTTCAATATCCACATCCTCCTCACTCGAAACCAGCCTTGTACTAATTTTTTCCTCCACTATCAGTCTATCGCTCGGGCACCATCGTGGCTGAGCATCCGATTATCTTAATTGAAAAATCGAGGCAAGGTATTGCATATTGAAATCCCTCCGATTAAATAACACACTGATAT